>CAYIHP010000018.1:0-10732 GCA_964363175.1 uncultured Candidatus Saccharibacteria bacterium | reverse complement strand
GAGGGGGCGGAAGGTACACTTCCCGGTTGCGCCTCTCCTGGCGGCCGGAAATAGCACTAAAAGACGTGCGTTTGCCTGGAGAATGCTGTGTATATTCTGAAAAAAATGACGATACAGAGGGATGACAGATTCGTAAAATTGTGCCGCCTCAATAGGGGAGAGGGCACGGGTAAGTGGGGTGCCAAGGAACGGTTCTGTAACAACAGTTATATCTTTGTTTCGTAACTCTTCTGGAAAATTTGGGTTTGTTGCGTCATTAAGAAAAACTTCTGGTTTATGACTTGCATTAACAGAAAAATTCTTTTCTAAATGTGTAATATTTTTTGTGCTTGCTGCAACCATATCGCTAGAAATATCTGTACCAATTGCAGATATTCCCATAAGATATGCCTCTTGTAAAACTGTTCCCATTCCGCAAAAAGGGTCATAAATAGTAGTAGTTTTTTTGGCGTCTTGCGGTAGAGCTAAATTGATCATAATTTGTGCCAGTTTAGGGGGGAGTAGGCCGATGCGGGCGTCCCGTGCAGGACGCAGAGTATCGCGCAGTTCGTATGATGCAATGTCTTGTATGGCAATTGTGCGAGTCAAAATAACTTGGTCGGTATTTTGTATAAAAATTAATTCTGAATTAGGCAGGGAAGTGAGCTTATTAAAAATCACCTGAGCGGCGTTCAGCACACTACCTGCTTTAGCCTCTACAAAGGCAAGTTTGGAACTCTCTGTTCGTGCTGCTTTTTTTAGCTCTATCCCCAATTTCCTTATATTTAGCGACATTCCGATATACCCGAGCCCAATCTGCCATTTTGGTGGTAGGGGTTTAAGCGCGGCAAGGATTTCTTCCGTGCCTGGCATAGCGTTCCAAGTAGCAACATCTTGAGAGATACGAATAGTCCCGCCAAGATTTTTTATAAGATTAACCGGAAGAGTGTTTTGTGTTTGTATGCGAATGTATTGCTTGTGTGAGCTGATAATCTCAAATGAAATACCGTGCCTCGTAAGAACAGCCGAAATTTCTGCCGAAGATAAATCAAAATTTGTCCCAAGGAAAAATGTATACATAAGGTGATACTATACTAGTATGGCTTTTGCTCAATGGAAAATGTTTCTCGTGAAATACGACAAAACCATCGGGCTTTGCATAGCAGCGCTGCTGATATTTTTCTTTGGCTGGCAGACCGGGCGTATCATGTCCCCGTATTATGCATCAAGCCAGATAGTATTTGAAGACCGAACATGCAATACGTGCCCGTCATCCGTTGGAACCCCTGAAAGCCTCCAGGAGCTCAAAGAAGGTACTAAACCACCTGATGTAGGTGCTGCAAGTGGTACAAGCGATTCTAGAGGCCTGTATGTAGGAAGCAAAAACAGCACGCTATTTCACCATTACACATGTGCCAGTGCCAAGACTATTAAGGCGGAAAACCAGGTTTGGTACGCTTCATACGATGCGGCCGTTAATGCAGGCCGTGCTCCAAGTGCTTGCACTCAAAAATTGCCTAAGTAGCTATTTTTTTAGGTTTTTGGGGTAGGGAAGAGGGGCCTGCCCCGCGTAGCTCGAAGAGCGAAGTGGGGAACATATACGTATATATGCGATATATACGTAGGGGATATACGTAAATAACTGCTAAATGCGCAGGGAAAAAGGCTATAAAGCCATAAATTGACATGATTACGTTTTGTGTTCGTATCTGTGGAAAACTACCATGGAACGTATATAATGTCGCAAAAGGTACATTTTCGGACGTTGTTTGTATTTTGATTGTTTGCATCGCTGCTACAACCTATCCGCCAATACGGCGGACCCGCCGTGCGCTGGCGGGCCGTCTAACCACTCTCCCCGCTCCACTTCCCTTAATATGAACAATTTCAGAACATTATCTTCTCTTTTGTGTTATCTCACGCAGTAAGTATCGTATAATATAGTACATTGCGTAAAACGGTCCCCAGAATGGCAGGAGCTTTGCTGCTACGGATTCAAATAGTTTATCTGGATCAGCCATGTATATAGTATATATTATCTGGCTTCTAAAAAGCGCTGCGCGTCTACTGCTACGTTGTTTTGTCGAACTTCAAAATGAAGATGGGGCCCACTTGAAAGCCCTGACCCACGAGATCCAGCTGCTCCACCAGTATATCCAATGACGTCTCCTCGTTTTACAAAACTTCCTTCTTGGGCCGCAAAACCGGAAACGTGCCCGTACACCGTTGAAAAATTATCTCCATGTACGAGCAAAATATAGCTGTATCCCCTGCCTCCAGAATCGTGCGCACGGCCTACGTAACCATCTGCGGGCGCCTTAATAGGTGTTCCTACGTTTGTAGGGATGTCTGTGCCGCTGTGAGGGCCTATGAGGTATGCGTATGGGTACCCTCCGCAGTGGAATGGGCACGATATTCCAAATATGGGCTCAATCGGCCAACTAAAAAGCCCTACGGTGCCTAAATTACCAACTCCCCTTGCGCGCAATTGCTCTCGGATTTTGCCATCTAGGTCGGAAATAGCAGCCTCTGCAGCTTTTGCATCTGCCTTGGATTGCTCAAGTAGATCTTGATACTTGGATTCTTCTGCGTTCGTAATTTTTAATACTTGTAGTTTTGATTCATTTTGATCTCTCAGCGCACTTTGCTGCTGCTGCTGTCTTATTTTTAACGACCCAAGAGATTGTTTAAAGTCTTGGAGCTCAGCTTTTTGCTCAATAAGTTCTGATTTTTCTTTTTGGATAGTTATAATTGTGTTGTGTGCCCTATTCTGCAGTTGTTCTGTAGCGCTCGACTCCGTTATAGCATCAGAAAGAGTAGAATATTTCAAAAATATAGCAACAGATGATTGCATGTCGAGTGATTGCATTTGGCGGATATAATCTGCGAGAAGCATTTTGCCTTTGTCTATAGAATCTTCTTTTTTTGCAATGTCGTATTGTACGTTTTCAACTTCAGCGTCTGTTTCATTTATTTGAGCCTGAGTTTTTTTAATAGTGAGTGTCATGGTTTCTATCCCGTCGTTGAGTAATTCAATTTGGCCTTGCAGGGTTTGCGCAGTGCTGCGTTTTTCTTGCACCTTTTGTTGAAATTCTGTAATTTTTTCATCAATTTCTTTGAGAGCGGCTTTTTGGTCGCTCAGTTTTTTTTGTAAATCATCTACTTCGGATGCGTACAGAGAAAATGGCGAAAAAACCAACGCTACGCATGCGATGGCGCTTCCTGTTATGTACAATATTCTTCTTCCCATATCGTTAGTAAAACGATAATCCGACCATACCAAAACCGATAACGATGACAAGAATAATGTATACAATTCTGACCCACTTTTTTTGACGCTTATGCATGTTGTTTCAGTATACCATGAGCGAGAATAAGTCTTTGTAGTGTGTCTTCTTTTCCAATAACAGACGCTATTTCAAACGGACCCGGAGATTGTTCTCTGCCAGTAAACGCATATCTCATTGGCCACAAGGTATCTCCCCTACCCATAGTATTTGCATCTATCCAGTTCATCACGTATTCTTCAATTTTTTCCTTTGTAAAGTCACCTTCAGGTAGTTTTTCTAAGAGTGCGATAAGTTTTTCAAGAATATCGCGCGTAGCTTCTGGGGTACTTTTTTTCCAGACTATTTTTTGCGCATCAAGTTCGGGCATCCAATTTTTTTCATGCCAGTTCATCGCTTCACACAGGTCTATACCACCCACATCATATGATGCAAATCTGCCAAGTTCTGTCTTTAGTGCATGTAGTAATCTTGTTTCATCACGTACTGAAATATTTTTTTGCGTATAGTGATATAGCCCCCATGCAAGTAGCTCTTCATCAGAAAGTTCAGATAAATACTTTTTGTTCATCGCGGATAGTTTCATCATGGAAAAAATTGCTCCGCTTTTTTGTACACGCTCTAGTGTGAATGCTTGCCCAAGTTCTTCGTGCGTGTAATATTCCCTATCATCACCGTTATTCCAACCCAGCAGTGCTACATAATTCACCATAGTCTGCGGTAAAAAACCCATATCGCGAAATGCGAGTACGTTTGTTTCCCCGCTTCGTTTTGATAATTTCTTACGCTGTTCATCTAATAAAAGTGGCAAGTGAGCGTATATTGGCTGCGCATACCCAAGCGCTCTTTGGATCAAGATATGCTTAATAGTGTTATGCAAATGATCTTCTCCACGGATTACATGTGTTATTTTCATCGCTTCGTCATCAGACACAACTGCGAGGTGAAATAACGGATCTGAAATATCGCGTGCAATGACGAAATCACCGCCGAAACTATTTGTGTGTACTTTAATTTCACCACGAATAATGTCCGTAAAAGATATAAGCTCTGGCGTAACTTTGAGTCGAATAACACCAGTTGCATTATTCGCAGTTGGACAAGCACAAGAATGCACGGCTATATCGCCGCTAGACATTTCTTTTGGTGGACATACGCATCGATATGCTTTACTTGTATCTAAAAGTTCCTGCACAGCTTTTGCGTGTTCCCCTACTCGCTCTGATTGTCTATAGGGCGCATATTCGCCACCAACATCTGGCCCTTCGCTCCAGTGAATGCCAAGCCACTTCAAGCCGTCTAAAATTGCCTGTTCATATTCTGGCGTTGAGCGTGCTTTGTCCGTATCTTCTATGCGAATAATAAACGACCCGTTGTAGTGCCGTGCAAATAGTTCGTTATAGAGCGCAGCTCGCGCAGTACCCACATGTAAATTACCCGTAGGGCTGGGCGCTATCCGTACGCGTATAGTGTTATTCATACAGTAGTTTATACAAAGCTTCTTTCTTCTTAGGGTCTAACAGCGCTTCCAGTAACATAATGCGAAGCTGAAGATCGCGCAACGTCTCGTTTTGTCCGAGGGCTACAAATTCGTCAAACGTAAAGAGGCGAACCTCAGTTTTCTCCCCGGCGCTATTTTGGGGTTCTGAAACTTTTTCACAATTTTTTGCAATAAAAAAATGTACGGTGAACGAAACTCCCCCCATACCCTTAGAGGTAAACCATGGGCTAAGTGCAACAGATCGATAGCCTGTTTCTTCGAAAAACTCTCGTGCTGCTCCAGTTTCTAGTTCTTCCCCTTCGTCTAACTGCCCACCCGCAGGAGTAAGTACGCCTTCTCGATGAGGCTGCTCGTCCCATGTGAGTATGATGCGTTTATCGGGCAATACCCCAATGACGCGTGTTGCATCGGGACGTATTACTCTCTCAAATATCTTATTTGATCCATCGAATAGTACTTGCTCCCACTGCCATACAGAAAATATAAGACCTTGAAATACTTTGTTCATATTAGTAACTATACCGTGATTGCATTGTAAAGAAAAAGACCAGCCTGGGGGTTGTCCAAGCTGGTCTGCTGTGAATCTGTGGTTTTACTGTTTGTCGAGATTGGAAATTTCACTCATGACTATGTCTGCAGTAATTCCATTTCGGCTGAGAATTAGAGCAGCGTTGCTTTGGTTTTCCAGATCCTGCATTATCGCAAGTAAGATATGCTCTGTTCCCACAGAGTCCTTTTGAAAGTGTTTCGCCGCCTTCTTCGCAAGTTTCATAATCTGTATTACTCGAGGTGTGTCGACTATCTCAGCCTCTTCGGCCGGAGTAAGTGGAGATTCACTGGGCTGTATTGCCCCAAGTGTGACCTCGTCAAAGTTTAAGCTCAGAGTTCTCAAGATTCTGCAAGCACCATTTGCCCGATCTTCCAACAGACCGGACAGTAAATAATCGCTCAGAACACATCCCTTATCTGAGTTCTTTGCAATTCGCCTGGCATGTTGCATGGCACGTTCTGCCTCGTCGTTGAATTGTTCAACCATCTCGGTATCTCCTATATAAAAACACGTGAAATGTACTGTTTAATACCTATTCCTGTATAGGCTATGTAGGCGTTTTTTGCAAGTGGAAGATTTATCTCACCTTTTCTTCAAGCACCGTAATTCTTTCTTCGTGATTGCCTACCGCTTCAAATGTTGCATCAGCAATTCTGCGTACTTCTGCAAGTTCAATCTCTACACCCGCTAAACGGACGTTCGTATGTTCGTATTTTTCATTTAGTTCTCCTACCGTAGTAATAACCTGATCTACTTTTTCGTTCAGTCCTGCATACTGTTCCCCAACGGCTTCGATATTATGCTTAGATTCTTCGTTAATTGCACCGACGTACTGTTCGATTTCTTCTTTGGATTTTTTAGTCAATTTAGCAATATATTGCTGAGTCTCTTTCTTAGACTCTTTGGAAAATTTAGCAATATACCGTTGCATCTTCTCATCAGATTCCTTTGTTAATTTTGCAATATATCGCTGCATTCGAGCATCTGAACGTTTTTCACTTTTTTCGACAGCCTTATCTATAGTCTTATCTATTTCTGCGTTTGTCATATCTGTAGTATATCTTTTTCGGTTAAAAAGAAAAAGACCAGCCTGGAGAGTTCCAAGCTGGCCTGCGGTTGTTCGAGATCTGAGGGTTATTGTTTTTCAGCATACGTCCGTAGAACTTTATTGGCGTCCTCAAATAATCCCAATAAGTTTTGCGTCGCCGTGCAGATATGAGCTTGAATATAGGCAAGTTCCTCGCCCAGAGTTTGTGCAATATCTGCTGAACTTGCTGGTGTTGGGTTTGTGCGAAGAGTAAAGATTATTGTCTTGACCCGTTCTGCATTTATTAGCAGACCATTAAGCTTTTTGCCTGCCAGACAATCGATATTTAGCATGCGCAAAAGGATATCTTCCGTCCCTGCGTTTTTTTGCGCACCCGTGATAATCCTCTTTGCGCAATCTTCGTCCTCTGAATCAGTTGCGGTGGGTATCGCAAGTGTTGGCAAAATAGATTCTGGTGTGTGTCCCATTTGCGCCAGAACACGACGCGCTTGATTTTCTGGATGTTTGAGGACTGCCTCGAGGAGGCATAGGCTTGTAATGTATTCTTGCTTTGCGTCCCGAGCTAGTTGATTCGCCAGCCGCAAAACATCCCCTGCTTCCTTGTTAAATCCACCATAATCGATGGTCATACAAATTACTCCTACGTAAAAGACGTGAAATGTACTGTTTAATAACCTCTTCTTGTATAGGCTAAAATATGATTTTTTGCAAGGGAGAGGGCGATAGAAGGAATTACCACTTCAGCGAACCGGCGTTTTTGTATTCGGTTACTCTTGTTTCAAAAAAGTTCTTTTCTTTCTTTAGATCCATAATTTCGCTCATCCATGGGAACGGATTAGACGCGTTATATACTTTGGCAAGTCCGATGCGCTCTAAGCGGCGGTCGGCGATGTATTGCAAGTATTCATCAATAACACTTGCATTGAGTCCAAGAATTCCATCGGGCAAGCAATCATGAGCATATGCGGACTCTAGCTCCACTCCCCTCTTAATATTGGCAGTAATAGTCGCCTTAAATTCTTCTGTCCAAATTTCCGGATTTTCTTGCACGATTGCGTTGATAAGATCGGAACCAAATGCAAGGTGAACTGATTCATCACGTAATATAAATTGGAACTGCTCCCCTACCCCAACCATTTTATTTTGGCGCAAGAATGAAAGCATCATCACAAACCCCGCGTAGAAAAATATTCCCTCCATAATAACGTAAAATCCTACCAGGTCGTGTACAAAGCGTTGCATGTTTTCTGTTCCTACGGTGCTGAAATTTGGGTCGAGTAGTGATTTTGTCATGTTTACTACAAACTCATCTTTGTGACGAATGCTCGGAATACGATCATACATGGTGTATACGTCTTCTGGATCTAGTCCCAGAGTGTCGCAACAGTAAATAAACGTATCGGTATGTACGGCTTCTTCGTATGCTTGGCGAAGTAGATACTGCCTGCATTCAGGGTTGGTAATATGCTTGTAAATAGTAAGTACGAGGTTGTTTGCAGTAAGGCTTTCTGCTGTTGAGAAAAAGCCCATATTCCGCAAAATTAAGCGTCGTTCATTTTCTGAAAGTGCAGCTGGGTTTTTCCATGTTTCTACGTCTTTTTGCATATTTACTTCATCGGGCGTCCAATTGTTCGCAACGCCATCTTTGTAATGTTTGCGTGCCCAATGATACTTCATCGGAAGTATTTTGTTAGGGTCGGTGGTACCAGAGTTTAAGATTTTCTTTTCAATGCTTTCCATAGTTGTTTAATTAGTTATTGGCAAGATTCACAGATATTTAAATTTGGATCACCGCTTGTTGCAGAATTTGCATCTAGTGTCGGTAGTGGCGGCATTGATAGTAAGGAGGAAGCGAGAATTGGTGCAACAATTGGAATGAGAACTGGAATTGGCGCGGGTGCTGGAACGGGAGCGGGAGTTGGCTCATATTTTATATTGATGTCTATGGTACTTTTTTCAACTCCTGTTGCACCCAGTGTTCGCAGGTAATACGTGGTTTTGAGGCCCGCTTCCCATGCCATGATGTACATATCTGAAATATCTTTTCCTGATTCTGTTTTAATGAAGAGATTGAGCGACTGGCTTTGGTCTATCCATTTGGAGCGCCTTGCTGCGTGCTTAATAACCCATTCTGGACGAATTTCGAACACCTCTTTGTACCTATCTTTTAAGTCTTGAGGAACTTCCGGAATATCTTGCACGCTTCCATCGTAATGCTTTAACTTGTCCAGCATTTGGTCATTCCACAGGTTATTTTTTCGAAGGTCATTGATGAGTTGCTCATTAATAACTACAAATTCACCCGTAACATTTGATTTTGTATAAATATTTTTATATATCGGCTCAATAGAAGGTAAGCATCCCGCAATTGTTGAAATAGTTGCCGTAGGCGCAATTGCCATACAGTTCGAATTTCTCATGCCGTACATGCGCACGTGTTCTCGCACAGGTGTCCAATCCAGCTTGGACCCGCGCTCCACTTCAATGTGCATTCCGCGCTCTTCTTCGAGCAACGCAATAGTATCTTGCGGAAACAGTCCCCTGTCCCACTTTGACCCTCTGTATGTTTCATATTTCCCCTTTTCCTTTGCAATGTGTGATGATGATAATATGGCGTTATAGGAAATATATTCCATAATTTCGTCGGAAAGGTCTACTGCTTCTTCGCTATCGAACTGTATTCCAAGCACATAGAGGGCATCTTGCCATCCCATAATACCAAGTCCGATTGGTCGATGGCGCATGTTTGATTGTTTCGCCTCTGGAGTTGGGTAAAAATTCAAGTCGATGACGTTATCCAGCATACGCATTGCAAGTTCCGTGGTTTCTCGTAATTTCTCCTTTTGCAAAACACCATTTTCTACGTGGCGGACAATGTTAATTGACCCCAGGTTACAAACGGCTGTCTCATCTTTTGAAGTGTTCAGGGTAATTTCTGTGCACAAATTTGAACTATGCACAACTCCTACATGATCTTGTGGAGAACGCACGTTTGAAGGATCTTTAAACGTAATCCATGGATGCCCGGTGCTGTACAGGCTATTGATCATTTTTCTCCACAAATCGAGTGCTCGTACTCGTTTGAATAAGCGGATTTCGCCATTCGCAGCTTTTGCTTCGTACTCAGTGTATTTTTGTTCGAACGCTTTTCCATAAATATGGTGAAGTTCTGGCGTTTCATCTGGCGAGAATAGCGTCCATGATTCATCGTTGATAACGCGCTTCATGAACAAATCTGGAATCCAGTTTGATGTATTGGTATCGTGCGTGCGTCTGCGGTCGTCTCCAGTGTTTTTGCGAAGTTCAATAAAATCTTCAATATCGTAGTGCCATGTTTCCAAGTACACACATGTTGCTCCTCGCCTCTTCCCACTTCGGTTAATAGCTGCGGTGGTAGCATCTGAAATTTTCAAAAAAGGAATAACACCCTGACTGCCAACGTTTGTACTCTTAATTTGAGCTCCGGTTGCGCGAATGTTTGTCCAATCATTCCCTAGGCCACCAGACCACTTAGAAAGCTGCGCATTATCTCCAAACGATTTAAAGATATGATCCAGCCTGTCTTCTACGGTAGTTAGGTAGCACGAACTCATTTGCGGGTGACTGGTGCCGGCGTGAAAAAGCGTTGGAGTAGACGGCGTGTAGCGAAGACTAGATACTACGTTGTAAAACTGTATCGCATAGGACGTCCAAAGGCTTTTTTCTTCACCTAATGCAAGCCCCATGGCAACACGCATCCAGAAATATTGCGGAACTTCTAAAATACGCTGAGATAAATCTTTGATAAAGTAACGCTCATACAACGTTTGAATGCCAAGATATTCAAAAAGTTTATCTCTTGATGGATCAATTGCACGGGACAGCGCATCAAAATCAAATTCATTCATTTTTGGATCCAGCCGCTCTGCCGCAACTCCTTGCGCGATACTGATTTTTAAGCCCGCCCTATAGGTAGAATCAAACCCTGGTTCAAATTCGTCGGTGTTGATAACGTCGCGATACAAATCATTGGTGAGTACGCGAGCAGCTAAGTACGAATATTTTGGATCACGCTCAATACGAGTGCGAAGCGACATGATAATTGTCTGATTGATTTCGGAAGTTGAAATACCATCATAAATATTATTTTGCGCTTCTTTGAGTACAACGCTAACCTGGTCCCTATCTAAAACAGGATAGCAGTATTTTTCAATGGCGATGCGTACTTGCTCAATATCAAATGGCACGAGTTGCCCTGCGCGGTTCTTTACGTGGAGTTGCCTCGTTTGGATTTTTTCTTGTAGTTCCTGTTGTTGCTCTTGAGCTTTTAATGCGCGTTGTTCTTGCTGCGCTACGCGGTACAGAATGTACGATTTTGCAACATCAAA
>CAYIHP010000017.1:9187-11265 GCA_964363175.1 uncultured Candidatus Saccharibacteria bacterium | reverse complement strand
GCAATCGCTCCAGTCGTTCTTAGTAAGCGTCTTCCAGCTTGACCATGTAGTACATGCCGACCATGTGACAACCGTGTCCCTCCGGTGGCTGACTTCTGTCTTTCCAGATGTAGGAAATCGCCAGGTCGAGGTCCCCGAACTCTTCCAGTTGCATGATTTCCAATCCAATTTCCCTCTTTAAAATAGTTTGGGCTGTTTGACGCGGGTCTATGCCAACTTGCATCCGCCCACCCTGCACCCAAAACTCGTCCCTTGCAGGCATATCTGTCCTCTTGCCGAGGAAGATCTTGCCATTACAAACCACAGCGCAATCAACGCAGGCTACGACTACGCTGTCTAGAACCTGCGCATAAAGATCATCGGTCAAACGTTTTGAACGGTTCACAAACCCTGGCTCTTCAATGTGAATCACGACAAACTCCTGAAAATAGATTTTTATGGTTGTTTGAGTCGGCGCTGCGTGCGACGACCACTAGTAGAATTAACATGCATCATCATCACTTCATCAATCTCAGCTATAAAGTTTGCAACTGCTTGGATCGGATATCTTTTGTCCCAGATCGCAAATCCTCCTTTCTTGAATTTAAAGTAGAAACTTTCGGCTTTTGACGCTAATCCATCACAGATGACTATTCTCCGATCCTCCGGATCAATAGTTGTGAAGAGCAGCATGTTTAATGGTTTTGACGTCAACCCGACAAACACACTCCTCGGGCATTGTTCTTCAATCCCAAAGTCCCTTTGAATCCACTCCGCCCTCATCTCTTTTTGAATTCCAAACTTCATGAGAAGGTCATACAAATCCAAAAAGAAGCTCATCCAACCCATGCGCTGTTGATTAGGACATTCTTCGTCCTCCAGATCAAACTTTTCCAGTTCGTCATCAAGCATCCACGGCCTTCTTGGATACGCCACTATAATTCTCCTTTCATTTTCCAAAATATATGTTGTAAAACGAACGCTCAGTCAGTCACCAGAACCCCATTATTAATGCATATCGCTTGGCTTTTGTAAAGCCCTTTTTATTGGATTCGCTAGCCGTTTTTTATTTGAATAACAATAATACCCAGTAGTAATCCGAGCAGCGTTGGTCGAAGAAAATATACTTTAAATGGAAGGCCTACTGCTCTGCCAAGTTTACGTAAATCTTGTTTTGAATAAAACTTTTGAAAGTTTCTCTCTTGTGACCATGGCCAAAATTTGCGAGTTAATTTCGGACGGGTAAGAGCGTAATGCAAGCTATGCAGAGAATATTTGTATGGCACGCTCATGACCACTACCCCATCTTTTTTTGTTGCTTTCATATGTTGTTTTACTATGTCGATATCCCGGTCAAAAAAATGTTCTATAAGCCCGGCGCTCCACACAACGTCAAATTCATTTGTAAAAGGGACATTTTCTACATCTCCTTTTATAAACATGGCATTTGGCACCCTTAGCTTCTTTTTCTCCCTCTCTGCAATTGCAAGCCCTTCAGAAGATATGTCTAGTCCAACAGCTTCCCCTATAAAAGGGGCAATAATAAGACTCAGCTGCGCAGTACCACAACCAAGCTCAAGCGTTCTACCAGTTTTTGGTACATGAGGCAGTATTAAACGACTCAACATACGGTTATACGTAAGTCGAAGTCGGGTAATAAAGCTCCCCGATGCACCCGTTTGCCAAACGGTATCCCAAATTTGCTCTGTTTTGGTATTCATGAAATACTTATGAGAAATATACAATGCCTACAAAAAAGAACAAAACGAATGTCCAGCATTCTGTACAAACAGAGGTTCTTGTGCGAACAAATTGTCGCGTATGCCAAAACTCTAGTCTCTCCCCAGTTCTTTCGCTCGGAAATCAATATATTTCTGATTTCGTAGACGCGATGACGGAAAATGCCAGCGCTCCTCTTGAACTGGTTATTTGTAATGCAGACGAAGGTGGATGTGGATTACTGCAACTCAAACACACTGCCGACCAGGGGTCGCTGTATAGGAATTATTGGTATCGATCAGGAATTAATCAGACCATGAGAGATGCGCTTGCGAATATAACAGAACATGCATCGGCGCTTGCAACTCTTCAGCCCGGGG
>CAYIHP010000017.1:0-9177 GCA_964363175.1 uncultured Candidatus Saccharibacteria bacterium | reverse complement strand
CACGCTCCTAAAATCGTATACAACTCCAAATATTACCAGAATAGGATTTGAACCAGCTACAAATTTGATGCCATACGCACAGCACCCTGAAATTACGGTCATCAATGACTTTTTCTCTGCGCAGCCTTTTGAAAAGCACGCATCGGGACACAAAGCTAAAATTGCTACGAGTATTGCGATGTTTTACGATTTGGAAGACCCAAATAAGTTCACCGCAGACATGGCAAAGTGCCTACATGAGGACGGAGTTTGGATTATTCAAATGGCTTATTTGCCAAGCATGCTACTCGACAATATTTTTGATAACATTTGCCACGAACACTTAGAATACTATTCACTGCTTTCTCTTGAAAATTTACTCGCACGGCACAACTTAAAGGTTATCGACGTAGAATTAAACGATGTAAATGGCGGAAGTTATCGAACATATGTCACGCATGCAAGTAACACAAGTATTAAAGCATTTTCTGGTGCGACAAAGCGTATAGAGGCGCTACGTAACCAAGAAAAAACAATGAAGCTCGATACACTTGCACCATACGAAGACTTTGCCCAAAGCGTTGAAAATATTAAAGAACAAGTTACATCGTTCATTAAACAAGAAGTAGCAAACGGCAAAACGGTATACGTATACGGCGCTTCCACAAAAGGAAATACACTTCTGCAATATTTTGGACTCAATAACACCACAATTACAGCTGCGGCAGAGCGTAACCCAGATAAATGGGGAAAGAAAACAGTTGGCACATTAATTCCTATTATTTCGGAAGAAGATGCCCGGGCAGCAAAGCCAGACTACTTCCTCGTACTCCCATGGCACTTCTTAGCAGAATTTAAAAACAGAGAAAAAGAATATTTAGACTCTGGTGGAAAGTTTATTGTTCCCCTTCCAAAATTCGAAATTGTAGGGTCTGAAAATTAAGAACCAAATTTAATTTTCCAGGGAAGTAAAAACGACTCAAAAATTCTCTTCATATTCATTTTAGAACTTCCCTGATGACGCTCTGGCCATGCAACAGCATGCTCTGCCATACGAAGTCCAGCCTTATATGCACGGTATTTTAGCTGAAACAGAAAGCCATAGCCTTCTGTGCGGACGTTGTTCATGCTGAGTTTTTTTAATGCTTCAGTGCGCATGGCAATAAATCCAGCAGTACAATCAGTTATCGGAAGTCCGAGAACGGTTCGCACATAAAAATTTGCGAACTTGCTCATAATACGTCTCCAAAGGGAAATATGCGGAAATTGTTGACGTTTTGCATACCTGGAGCCAATTGCAATTTCAGCACCGGCATTGAGCAATGCAAGCAGGTGTGGCAATTCTTTTGGTTCATGAGAAAAATCAGCATCCATTGTTATAACTGCATCATACTGATTACCCCGAGACACCCGCTCAAATCCATCAACGTAAGATTGAGCAAAACCCTTATTTGACGTACGAACCAGTACTGATACAGAAGAACCTTCCACCGCCGGGAAATCTTGCACCACTTTTGCTGTCCCATCAGGTGAATTGTCATCCAGCACAAGAATATGAAACCTTGCGTCCACTGCCTGAATTTGCTGAAGCGTGAGGCCAATATTTTCGGCCTCGTTATAAGTCGGAATAAGAATAATCGTGCGCTCTGGAGTAATCATATATACTGCAATGAGTATGGCAGAATCAACTAAGAAATACCAATACGTCCTGTACACTATTCTCATCGTGGGACTTAGCATGCGCCTATGGGGAATTAACCATCAAATATATACAGACGAAAATAAAGTAATCACTCCCTCCGTTCTATTGGCACAAGGAAAACAAACGCCGCTTTTGTATCCGAAGGGCTCGTACTACCCGCATTTATACCATTATGTACTCGGAGCTGCGTTTGTCCCTGCAGCGCTTCTGGGATCAATATACCCAGGAGCAGGAACGAATGTAGATACATATACTCTTATTGCACGCATCATAACGGCAATACTAGGAACAGCAACGATATACGTGATCTACAACATAGGCAAAGAAATTCAAGATAAAAAACTCGGACTACTTGCCGCAACGCTTTTTGCGTTTTTACCATTACACGTAAAATATTCCCACTACACTCACGTAGATATTCCGCTTACACTCACAACGACGCTCGCTCTGTTTACCGCACTTCGCATACGCAAAACCGGATTACTTAAATGGTATATAGCAACTGGAGCATTAACAGGTATCAGCGGTGCTATTCATTACACCGGATTTGTCATCGGCATTGCGCTTGTATTTGCTCATGCCCTGCATAATATACGCTCTCGCAATATTATTGCTGGCCTCATTGTTATTCCTGTAAGTTTTGCAATTTGCACGCCGTACACGCTTATAAAGTGGCAAGAAAGTAGTGCTATTTATCACCAATTGCAACTCCGAGGAGCTGCAGGGGATTTAGGATATACACGCCCAGATTTTCTTTGGCCACTGTATACGGTATCTCCTGATTGGGGGCTTCCTTTTACTCTTTCTGGGGTATTGTGGGAGTTTCATCCAGCGGTAGTAGTTCTTGCAGCGCTTGGAATCTTGCTTGCACTCTATAAAAGAAACTGGAACATATTTATACTGATAAGTTGCACGCTTGTCGTGATGTATATCACAATTATTGGTCGCCTCCCATTATACGCAATTAAACGTTTACTCCCCCTCGCACCACTACTTGCACTTCTTGCAGCATGGGCAATATATGAACTATTTCACTCAAAAAAAATGTCCAAATACGTAGCGTTTCCTGTTTCAGTAGCACTCGTTGCAATTATTGTATTGCAAAACATGGTAACTGGTGTGGGCTTTGCTGCGGCATACACTCATGGGTCAACGCATAGCACTGCAGTTGCGTGGGCACTGCAAAACATTCCCCGTGGGAGTGTTGTTTTGCAACACACGCCCATTAAACTTATAGACTGGAATGACACCAATTATAAAACAGTTCGAATGAACGAAGTATATGCGAATTTTAACAAACAAGATCCTGAAGTTGGACATGACCGCGCAAAACCTCTTTCCTACTGGACAAAAGAACAAGGCGTTGAGTACGTGGCAATGGATAGCCGTATTGTAGATCGATATTTTGACCCTACATCAGTCAAACTGTTTCCTGAAACAACAACGTCGTATCAAGCTTTTTATACCAAAATACGCAGCGAAGGAACACTGCTCTACCGAATTGAACCAAAACTGTATACACAAGCCGGCCCAAGAGTTGAAATATACGATATACGGGGTATACAGTAAGCTTGTAATATGAAAACCCAGGAAAAAAAGTCTCTTCGAGTTCTCGTTCTTGCCCCTACCCCATTTTTTGCGGACAGGGGTTGCCATATGCATATCGCAGAACAAGCATACGCCCTGCAGCGCAAGGGGTATACGGTAAAAATTGTGACGTATCACCTGGGGCGTGATTTAGAAGGTCTCGACATTGTTCGAACTACGACGATCCCCTGGTACAAAAAACTTGGGCCGGGGCCTTCTTGGCATAAATTTTACGTTGATCCACTTCTCCTACTCACTGCATATAAAGTTGCGCGTAGTTTTAAGCCAGATATTATTCACGCTCATTTACACGAGGGTGTTATTTTAGGTTGGATACTAAAAAGACTTCTTCATATTCCCCTAGTATTTGACATGCAAGGAAGTCTTACTGGTGAGTTAATTGCCCATAACTTTCCACTCGTAAAAACGAGGTGGCTAAAAAATATATGGTATACACTTGAAAAAATTATCGACCATATGGGAGATGCAATACTCGTCCAGTCCACAGAAATGAAAGATGAATTAGAGCAGCAATTTTCTGTTGTGTCCTCAAATATTTTTTTAGCATATGATGGCGTAAGCACAGAAGTATTCACTCCAGGCCAGAGAGATCATGATTTAGCAAAAAAACTCAATATTCCTGATAATAAAAAAGTAATCGTATATTTGGGTGGCCTATCCCCCCATAAAGGCGTGGATATTTTACTGGATGCATTTCCACTTGTGCTTAAAAAAATCCCAGAAGCATTTTTGTTACTCATGGGCTATCCAAATGAAGCGCATTATCAGAACAAAGTACAAGAAATGGGCCTAGAAAACACCGTACGCATCACCGGAAGGGTTTTGTATGAAGATGCGCCGCGATACCTGCGCCTTGGCGATATAGCAGTTGCGCCAAAACGTTCGCAAACCGAAGCAAATGGGAAAATATATACCTATATGGCAACAGGACTGCCGACAATTGCATTTGATTCAATTTTAAATCGAGAAATTCTCGGCGATTTGGGAATTTATGTATATAACCTCGATGACCCAAAAGGCCTCGCACAAGCCATGATAGGACTACTCGAAAACGATATAAAACGAAAAGAGCTTGCCAGCAATGTACGAGAAAAAGCAGTCAAAGATTACTCTTGGGACTTCGTGGCTAACCGAATTACCAGTGCGTACGAAGCGGCAATTACTTCTGCGCAATAGCGAGGATGTTTTTTCGAAATATTTTTGTTTCCGTACGTCCGTAAAAGCGGAAAATGCCGTAAAAAACAACGTCAAGTACTGCAGCAATTCCTCTACACAATACGTTTACAATTTCGTTCTTTGTAACATATATGTCAGGTCCAATCACGTGAACTTTTGAATATTTTGCCATAAACAGCGCCTGGCGCAGACTATTTTCATTAAAGCCATTCTGGTGAGTTATGTCGAGGTATCTGCTATCATTGCCTAGCAACGGGTTCCCCATATTTGGAACTTTAATAAGCACCACTCCCCCTGGCTTTAATGTGTCTCGCATTGCTTCAAGCATTGCCCACATTTCAGGTTTTGTTTGGTGCTCTAACACGTCGTTTAACACCAACGCATCAGCGGATTCTTTATTTTGTTTCAACCAAGTGACTATTTCTTCTTCTACAACAGGAAATTTGTGTTCACGGCAAAATTCAATAACTTCGTGCCCCACATCTACCCCAAGAATATTGCTATACCCAGCTCGTTTTAAGAAAAAAAGCACATGTCCCAAGCCGGTACCTAAATCTATAATTCTTGAGTTTTTGTCTTTTGGAAGATACGGCAAATAGTTCTTTCGGAAATATCGCTCCTGAAACAAAAAGTTTTCGTCGTCTTGCCTGCCAGCCCTTCCGAAATGGGTGGAAAGATAATGCGCGTATGCTTCTCGAACATCCATGGGTTACAGTATGCACCAAGATTTTGGTATATACTAGTCCTATGAGAAGGCATTTTATTGTAGCGCTATATACACTTCTGACTGCAGCTATATTCCTACCCAGAGTAACCAATTTGGACACGTTTTTATCCCCAGATGAACCCCAATGGGAACGTAACACGCAAAATTTTGTTGCAGCTCTAAAAACCGGAGATACAAAGAACTTCTACCAACAGCCACACCCCGGTATTACTACCCAGTGGCTGGGAGCGCTCTCTATACACAAGCTAACTTGGGGAGAGAAGCGGCTTCCTCTGGCGTTATTTTTAAGCGCAGCCGTCCTTTATGTCACATATATATTGCGTCGCGGGTGGGGAGATGCGGTAGCACTTGCAGCAGGCTTTTTCCTCGCATTCAATCCTCTACTCATTGCGCACTCACGAGTTCTTGCAATGGATGCATTACTAGGACTATGTTCGCTTGCGGCTATAGTGCATCACCTCCTTTGGATACAAAAGAAACGAACAAGTGATATAGCCTTAACCGGTATATTTTCTGCGCTTGCAATACTTTCAAAACTATCTGCATTTGGGCTGGTTATATATATTATCGTTGGAACTATATTGGCAATTTTAAGCAAAAAAATATCTTGGCCAGGCGCACTTAAAGGCACAGGCATATGCATTGGTGCAGGGCTTGTTACCACTATTATCCTGTTCCCCACCATTCTTACTAACTTTTCATACGTTTGGCAGGGCAGTATGACATTTTTTGCAACAGAACATTTTCAACAACAAGTCCATGCACTTGGACAGTGGTGGTACCCACAGGCGTTTTTATTATGGACAACACCGCTCCAAATACTCGGACTTGTATTAGTACCGTTTGCGCTATACAAAAAAAATCAATATCGCTTGCCTATTCTCTTGTTTCTCTTGTTTTCTTTGATTTTTTTCCTGGAAATTCAATATTCTATTAAAAAAGGTGACAGATATATGTTGCCAGTGTTTGTAAGTTTCGATATTATCACTGCTTTTGTACTAGGGACACTTGGAAAAAAACATGCACGCTTAACTCTTATTGTCTTTATAGGAAGTATTGTCTGGCAAGGCTATCAGATAATGAATCTTCACCCATATGAACTCTCATACCGCAATCCTTGGTTTGCAGATGTCGCGCAAGGGCGGACTATGGGATGGGGAGAAGGATTAGATCTTGCGGCGCAGTATCTAAACAAAAAGCCAGATCCAGAAAATCTTCTGGTTGCCGCATATTATGAAGGGTCGTTTGCGTATCACTTCAAAGGGAAATTTACGTCTGCAGAACGCCTAGGAAAAGAAACGGCGGAACAAATTGGAGCAGATTACGTTGTACTATACCGAACCATGCAAGGGCGAGCACCCCAGCGCTGGGAAACAAAAGTACTCAAAGAGTATGCCGATAAAACACCCGAACATATTATTACTTTAAATAACGAAGAATACGTTTGGATATATAAGGTATTACCCTAGCGGCTTGTGATCAGTTTTAAATACCCAATTTTTATTCAAGTAAAACCCTATAGCAAAAGACACAGGTAACACAATCAAGCCGGCAATGAAATACTGGAGTCCGATAATGTCGCTTAACACAACTCCGCCAAAATAATTGAGCGATGCCCCAATACAACTTACGCATAAATATTTAACCAATCGATAGTTCATAGGTTGTTTCTTTTATATATTCTTATATCACGAGAAGCTGGGTTTGAGACAGTGTCGATTAACGTAAAATGGTTCCTCAGAACGCTTCGCAGATCTTCTGTAGCGGGTGTTCTCTCGTTAAAATACACGTCATTTGTACGCCAATCAACAACAATCCAACTCACATCCTGCTCTACTTTTTTTGCAAGCGTATCAAAGTCTGGTAAAAATACCCTGCGTATTTCTGCGGGCAAATACCCTGCACGTTCGGACAAATACCAACCGGGATGCGTATACCCGCCGTACAATGGCAAATCTGCCAAGTATACAAACGAAGGCTGTGCCGTAAATACTTGTTCTCCTTTTTTCACGTGTGTACGCAGAATTTCCGCCACACGCTCTGCAGCTTGCACCTCAACCGTTCCGCGGTATTGGTGCAGCGGAATTTCACGATACGTAGTTGCAATGTCCCAGGTAAATACCAGTGCCAATACGATCATCAGCATGCGACCGCCTCGCAAAGAATCGACGGCCAACGCAGCAGCAATAGTAAGTGCAGGAATAGATTCTAGCGGATAAAACGGAGTTGGACTTCTCCCCCACCCTTTATAAAACAATATAAAACTGCAAAGCCATACAAAAAGTAACGCAAAAAGTCCTACCGGAAACTCACGCTTTCGTATGAAACGCCAAAAATACAGAAGCGGCAGCAGCATAGCAGTGTACAACATACTTCTGCCTTCTAGTCGAAGTGGAAGTACAGCGTCGTACAACATCGTAAGTGGTGACACGGGCGTGCTCGCTGCGTATACTGCTGCCTGTCCCTTTGCTATCAAGGTTGCATCCGCATTAAAAAAGAATGCGGTTTTTGGCCAGCCATAGAGGGGATAAATAATAGCAACGGTAGCCACAAGTAAAATAAAAAAACTCAAACAAAATCTCCAGAGTATCTGCCACCTGTCTGGCCGTATAAATATAAGAACTAAAGTTGCAGGAACAAATGCAATTGCAGTTGCTCTCATCAGAAGTGCCGCAAAGAGAAAGACTGCGGCAAGTATGGCGTAGTTTTTTCGAGCACCGCGAATACAGAGAAAACCGGCAAATATGCAAACTAATTCTAGCGGAATATGGGTGATATTTGTTGTTAAACTTACAACAACGGGAGATATCGCCCAAAAGAGGGCGGCAATATATGCCACGCGCCTTCGAACATCAAACGAACGGACAAAATGCCAAAGTAAAAATATAGACGCAATGTGCGCAAGGGAAGAAAACAAGCGCGTTGCGAGCAATGAATGCCCAAACACTTCTTGCCAACCATGAAATATGAAAAGCCATAAGGGCCCTTTTGTGCCCCCAAACTCCCGAAATGGTAAGAAATTGGCAGTAATTTGAGCCGCATCTTGCATGTACGCACTCTCATCCTCAATAATATTAAGCCTTGGCAAGAGGAAAAGATGAAGCAAAAGTGAAAGCAACCCTAAGCAAAGCAAAAAACGAACACTTGGCCTGTTACAGTATGTAGCAATTCTTCCATTCATTCCCTTATACTACCAAAACTTTAAACCCAATGATATGCTTCAAGTTATGTATAGCAAAATAAAAGAAAATTGGAGCAAGTCTTCAGACGACCTTTCTGGAACTGATGCCTTTTGGGAACGGAGTGCACTAGGGCTTTCACTACTTGTCGATTTTAAAAAAGTACTTACCAAGCAAAATATTCATGGAAAACTTCTCGATGCTGGCGCGGGCAAGCTTTCATATAGACACTTAGTGCGCCCTTTTTGCGCAGAGTATAAAAGTATGGATTTTAATAAAACACATCCGGAATTAGATTACTTGTCCGATATCCAGAACATGCCTCTCCCCAACGAATCATTCGATACCGTGCTTTCCGCAGAAGTACTCGAGCATGTCCCCGATCCAGAAAAGGCGCTCCGGGAAATTATTCGTGTATTAAAACCCGGCGGCAAACTCGTGATTACCATTCCTCACCTTATGTATATGCATAATGAACCAAACGATTTTTATCGATATACAAAATATGGACTGCGCACGCTTCTGGAACGCGTGGGGTTTACGGTTGAATATCTTGAAGCATCTGGAAGTATCTTTTCTTTTCTTCAAGGAATTATTGCCACAACTGCAATTGGACTCGCATATAAAATACCAATAGTATGGCCTATTGTTTTCACAATAAGTAAATATACGGGAAAAGTTGCAATTTGGCTTGATAATAGAACAGATAAAAAGAAAATTTTTGCCTTGCACTTTATTGCCGTTGCACGAAAATGATCAAACGTATAGACATACTACTGGTTGCCATTCTTGCTGTATGTACACTG
>CAYIHP010000016.1:0-12498 GCA_964363175.1 uncultured Candidatus Saccharibacteria bacterium | reverse complement strand
TATAGAACAGACGTTTTGCTTTTTACGGATGAAGTCATGGTTAAAAAAATGGGATACGATTCTTTTGTAGAATATGACGAAGAAGTAACCGTTCCATTTCTATTACAGCAATCATACATGAACGAACATAGCCTCAAAGATCCCCAAGAAGCATATATAAGTTTGTCCAAAAATTATCGCGTCATCTCCTTGCTTTTTAGGTATACGTGGGATAGGAGCACGGCAGAAGTAGTCGCGCGCTAATAAAGTGCTTGCCCCGCGAAGCTCGCAGAGCGTAGTGGGGAGCGGGATACGAGAATCGAACTCGTGTCTCAACCTTGGGAAGGTCGTATATTACCATTATATTAATCCCGCATTAGTTTCGATTTTAGCTGTCTTTGTACCTACTGTCTACTGGGTCAAAAAAAGAAAAAAGCGAACCGTGGGGGTTCGCTTCGTGATTTTTTTGTTCGAAGATTTGCTTTCGAACTACTGACTTGCTTGCATTGTAGGAATTTCAATCCCCATGTTCCCGCTGGAAGACGGGTGGTTCATTAATGTCCTTGCTTCAATACATAGTGAACAATTGCATATGCAATGCTTTGCGCAATGCATCCCGACACCATAACAATAATGTTCCGTTTCTGTCTGGTTGCAAGTTTTAGCAGTACAACTCATTGCATCTGCTTTTGTCACAGCTGGCATAAAGCCTCTCCTGTTAAAGTGCAAAATCCGTTTGTGCCACTGCATACTACATAGCACGCCGTGTTGATAATGTCAAATCTGAGCTTCTGCGACGCGCGCCCACAACACCTGCATTAACCAGTCGCATAACTTCTTCAACGCCAATTTCAGTAAGCACAGCCAACGTACCTTGTCGACGAGCATCTTGCGAACAACAGACGATACGCGAATCTGGATTGTTCCGAGACTCAATTCTCATCAATCCTCGGCTCGACAAATTCAAGCACGTCTCTTCGAGCGGTGCTGAATAAACCACACCAATGCACATGAACGTAGCTCGATTAAGTGCGTGCAGTAGAAACCTGTCGTAGTGAACCTGGAAAATTTCAATTTCTTGTTGCTGATACGTAATTACGGTCGTTTGTTGCTTCGACACTTCTGCACCTCCAATTTAAAGAAAATTGTGAAGAACATTGAGGAATACAAGAACAAAAACTCCGACTATCTTCACTATACACAACAATCTAATTCTCTTGCAAACAACCTCTTGTTTTATGCATAATTACCAAATATGAAAAACAACTCAATAACCCTAAACATAGTTGCAGGTGCGGTTGCGGGGGCAATTGTATCTGTACTTATTCTTACTAATCCAAACATCGCGCAAAAAATTGCGCCTAGTGCCCAGCAGCCACGAACGCAAGAAATTATTAACAACGATTACGAAAAAACAGTTATCCAGACAGTAGAAAATGTTCAAAAATCTGTGGTGTCTATTGTTATTTCGAAAGACGTACCAATTATTGAACAATCATTTCCGCAAGGCTTTGACCCGTTCAGCCAGTTTTTTGGAAACGGTTCTTCGCCGTTTTCTATTCAAATTCCGCAGCTGGAACAAAAGGGAACTAAGCGGCAAGATATTGGCGGCGGGTCCGGATTTCTCGTATCTGCAGACGGCATGATTGTGACTAATCGTCATGTGGTAGATCAAGAAGGCGCAGAATATACCGTGTTCTTAAATGACGGCACAAAACATACTGCAAAAATAGTAGCGCGCGATCAACTCAACGACATCGCGGTATTAAAAATAGATGTGAATAATTTGCCGTTTTTATCTTTTGCGGATTCGAGTGCACTCAAGGTTGGGCAAACAGCAATTGCTATCGGCAATTCACTCGGGGAACTGCGCAATACCGTTTCAACGGGCGTAGTATCCGGGCTTTCGCGTTCTATTACGGCGGGGAATGGGTTTGGCAAAAGTGAACAGCTCAACGAGGTAATTCAAACGGATGCAGCAATTAACCCAGGAAATTCCGGAGGGCCACTCCTGAATCTTTCTGGTCAAGTTATTGGCGTAAATGTTGCCATAGCACAGGGTTCTCAAAATGTTGGCTTTGCACTTCCCGCAAATGAAATCAAAAAAGTTGTAGAGTCCGTTCAAAAAACAGGGAAAATTTCTCGGGCATATATCGGAGTGAGGTACACCGAAATTACACCGGCTATTAAAGAAACAAACAAAATATCCGTAGATTATGGGGCGCTTGTTATTCGCGGAGATAGTGCACAAGAACTTGCGGTAATTCCTGGATCTCCTGCGAATAAGGCGGGAATTGTTGAGGGTGATATTATTCTAGAAATCGATGGGAAAAAATTAGATGCAGAAACATCGTTAGCAAGCACCATTGGAAATAAAGCACCAGGCGATACCGTAAAACTAAAAATACTCAGCAAAGGGGAAGAAAAAACAGTAGCTGTAAAATTAGAAGAATCGCCGCAGTAATCATTGTCATTCCGGGCCGTGACCCGGAATCCAGACAATGCAAACCTGGATCCCGGATCGGGGGCCGGGATGACAAATTATAAAGTCATACCCAAATCATTCACCCAAAAAGTTCATGTTATAATAAAAACATGCAACTTGATTCTAGTTTTTGGGCACTCACAGCTGATTGGCTAGTTAATTTTTCAGCCGGTTTGTTCGGCGCAGCGGTAATCGTTCCTGCCATTTCAGAAAAACCCCCAAAATTTAACGAGCAACTTTCTCTGCTCAACATTCTATTAGCTCTAGCATTTTTCTTGCTTGCCTATATACTAAACATATATGGCACAAACTGATCGAAAAATTGATTGGGCGGATATAAATGTACGACTAAATATTGCTAGTGCTATGGTTTTAATAGTTTTTCTCCTTTTATTCATCGCTTGGCGCCTAGTATAATAGTGACGTTCACCGAAAAAGTATTACAGATAGTTAAGAATATTCCTCGCGGAAAAACGATGACGTATGGTGAAGTTGCAGAACTTGCGGGTAGCCCGGGTGCTGCTCGTGCTGTTGGCTCTATTATGAAATATAATTTCGACCCGAGCATCCCGTGCCATCGCGTTATTCGTTCAGACGGAAAACTGGGGAAATACAACAGGGGCGCGGGAAGAAAAGAGGAATTATTGCGTGAAGAACAAGCAATCCTTCATTGAGCCCCCTGCGAGAATCGAACTTGCGTCTGTGCGTTACGAATGCACTGCTCTGCCACTGAGCTAAGGAGGCGTATTGCGATGATAGCGCACTATGTCGTCGACGGCAACGCATTGCTATAGTACAGTTGTTTTATGAATTCACTTCCTGAAACAATCGAAGACCTAACACGGCGGCTTGCAGAGATGGCCGACCGTCTTTGACGTTGCAAAAAAGGAAGAAAGGGCCACAGAGATAACGGCGCTGCAAAACGATGCAGGGTTTTGGAAAATGCGAGAACAAGCAACCGTTCTCACACAAGAACTTGCAGAATTAAACCGCGATATTTCATTTGTACGCGATCTTGAAAAAACTGTTGCGGACCAAAAGGAATTATATGAAATGGCGCTAAGTGAATCAGATGAAAAAACTATAGGCGATATTTCAAATACCCTAGAACACATAGATAAAACACTTAAAGAGAAAGAACGGCTGATGCGTTTCAATGGACCACATGATAAGAACAACGCAATTGTCACCATTCAATCCGGCGCAGGGGGGACAGACGCCCAAGACTGGGCAGAAATGCTGGAGCGCATGTATTTACGCTACGCAGAACGAAAAGGATGGAAGACAACACTGCTCGATAGAATGCCTGGCGAAGAAGCGGGGATTAAACACTCATCTTTTTTAGTACAGGGTAGTTTCACGTTCGGGCTGTTAAAGGGCGAGCACGGGGTACATCGTTTGGTTCGTCTTTCACCATTTAATGCAAAAAATTTACGGCAAACATCGTTTGCTCGTGTTGAAGTACTGCCAGAATTACAAGAAAAAGAAATTCCTGAAATTGATAGCAAAGATTTGGTCATAGATACATTCCGGGCAAGCGGAGCGGGTGGGCAGCATGTAAATAAAACAAGCTCTGCCGTTCGTATTCACCATATTCCAACTGGAATTGTTACTCAATCCCAATCCCAGCGCTCTCAAACCCAAAACAAAGCAACTGCCATGTCGTTTTTAGCAGCTAAATTACAAATTCTCCTCGAAGAGCAGAAAGTTCAGCAAGTAAAAGATTTACGAGGTACACACCAACAAGCAGCGTTCGGCAGCCAAATACGTTCATACGTGTTGCATCCATATACCCTCGTAAAAGACCATCGGTCCAACATTGAAACTCATAATGCTTCCGCGGTTCTAGAAGGAGACTTAGATGCATTTGTGATATACTAAAAAGCATCCATGATCACGTTTACTAAAGTATCAAAGAAATACGCTGATTTAAGCCCGGCGCTTCATGATGTGACCATTAAAATACCTACCGGAGATTTTGTTTCTATTGTTGGACAAAGCGGAGCGGGCAAATCTACTATGTTGAAATTGCTGTCTGCAGAAGAAAAGCCATCTCAGGGAAGTATCGTTATTGATGGGTGGGATATTACAAAAATAAAAAACTGGCAGGTACCATATTTAAGGCGGCAAATAGGGGTGGTGTTTCAAGATTTTAAACTCCTTCCAAAGCGCACTGCATTTGAAAACATTGCATTTGCCATGGAAGTGGGTGGAGCGCAACCAAAAGATATTCGAACATCTGTTTCGCAGATATTAAAACTGGTAAACCTGGCAGATAAGGCACATACGTATCCGAATGAAATGTCTGGGGGAGAACGCCAACGAGTGTCTATTGCTCGCGCATTGGCATACAAACCGCAAATATTATTAGCAGATGAACCAACCGGAAACTTAGATGCATTAAATTCTTGGGATATCGTGCAGTTACTTATGAAAATCAATAGACTTGGAACAACAGTGTTACTCGCAACGCACAATGACGATATTGTAAACGCGCTCAAAAAACGTGTCATCACATTAAACCAAGGAAAAATTGTATCTGACCAACAAGCAGGTACCTACAAACTATGATTGGAATTTCTTTTTTTCGAGTATTTCGCAACGCATTTCGAAACTTTAGAAGAAATGTGTGGCTTTCTATTGCCACAACACTGATAATGACACTTACGCTCTGCATTATTTTATTCTTGTATACGGTCAATGTCTTAGGGAGAGAATTTTTAGATAATATAGAAAAAAAGGTAGATATCGCCGTAACATTCAAAGACACTACATCGCTACCTGAAATTAACACAATACAAAAAGATATTGCTGCCAGATCTGACGTGCAAAATACGCGCGTTGTTACCAGCGATGAAGCATTGACAGAATACAGAAAGCGCCATGCGGACAACCCGTATATAGAAGAAGCGTTAAAAGAACTGAACTCAAATCCACTTCCAAATAGCATGTACATCGTAGCGAAAGATCCTCAGTTTTATGAAAATATTACATCGAGCCTGCGTTCTAGTCAGTACGAACAGTTTATAGAGGAAATAAACTTTCAAGATACCAAAGTAATTATAGAAAAAATGATCAAGATTATGAATGTCATAAAAACGGCCGCATTAATTGCTACGGCAATATTTGGCCTACTGGTTATTCTCATTATGTTTAATACCATTCGGCTTGCTATTTATAGCTTTCGGGAAGAAATAGATATTATGCGCCTTGTGGGTGCGTCTAGGTGGTATATTCAGGGCCCATTCCTCATGGAATCTGTCATAGTTGCACTCATTAGCGTAACCATTGCCACAACTATTTTATATGTATCGCTCAATACGATGGCAAAAAATGTAAATCTGTTTATCTTTACCGGGCAAAATACCAATTTTGACATTTACCAATATGCCGTATCTCATTGGATACAAATTATTGGACAACAACTCGTAGCTGCAATTAGCCTTGCAGTTCTTTCTAGCTACATCGCAGTTCGCAGATATTTACGGTAAAGAATTCAAAATATCCTCAAGTGGTATTGGCAGCTCTTGTATACTTGCGAGCGGCGCTTGGCTGAGCGCATCGTACAGTGCAGGTAAATAGCGAGAATTGCGGATGGTAATTCTCACACAAGTTCCGTCGAACTGATTAGTCGGAATGAGTCGCACTTCCAGTACTCCTGGGTGAGAGCGAAGCTTACGCAACAAATCGTAACGCATTCCTTCTACCCACGCATCAACCACGCGAACGGCTCCGGTGGCATGCGCTATCTCGTTTTTTGTCCCCATACAAACCAGTGCCAGTTTATGTAAAAGCAAAATGGGTACATCTAACGATTCCGCAATTTCAACATTTCTCGTAGAAATACAAACTGTCCTTCCAAAGAAAATAGTGGAAAGTAGTGCTTTCATTTCTCCTGCGCCTATCACGTCTGCTACGTCATCAAGAAGAATAATTGGGGCTTCAGATAACGCGGCTTTCGCCAAATATACTTTCACTTTTTCGGTAGTAGATATGTGCTGAATATTTTTTTTCATTATATGCTGTATACCCAAAATCTCTGAAATCTCCCCAATTCTAGATGGTAAATTTTGTATCTGCTCCTCAAGCCCAAAATCACTTAGCATATCAAAAACTATTTCATGAAATAAATCGTTACTATAAACCGAAACATACCCCGCGGCACTCCCAGATGTTCGAACTGCATTTTTCCCGTTTACTAGCACAGATCCAGTTTCAGGGACTATTGCGCCACTTAAAAGTTTGAGTAGCGTAGTTTTTCCTGATGCAGCACTTCCAAATAGTACAACCTGAGATCCATGATCCAATGAAAAAGATATGTCTTTCAGTACAGGCTCATCATACGACGCATGTACATGGCGAAATTCTACAAAAGCCCCTTCCATTTGAGCAGTATAGCACAAATATTTTGTTCCCGGGCTTGGATTCGAACCAAAATTAGCAGATTCAGAGTCTGCTGTCCTACCATTAGACGACCCGGGAGTAACCCTAGTTTCCGTGAAAAAGGGGAATTACGCAAGCATAAAAAAGTGATATACTTTACATATGCCTAAAAAGAAAAAAGACAACTCATCATTTGTAACCCAATCCCAATGGATGGAGGGCATGGAAATGATTAAGGATTTTTTTGGAAAAATTATTACACGCCTAGATCATTCCGATACAAAGGTAGCCAATATTCAAACTGAACTCAAAGAAAACCAGATCGAACTAAAAAATTTCCGGCAAGAACAGCGTCAAATTAACAAGAGACTGGAAAAGAAAATCGACATGAATTCCGATTCACTAGCCCTTCTCACGAAAGATCTCCGAAAAGCAGAAAAAATGGAATTTGCAATTTATAACCACGAACGTCGCATAACAAAACTCGAGAAGGTTAAAAAATTGGCATAAAAAAAGCCGCCAGGGAACCCAGCGGCAACTATGCATTACTAAAACAAGAACAGGAGACTTTAATGAGCCCAGTATATTTCCGTGGCAACTTGCTCCAGTGTTGCCTGAGATATTCTACCCTTAGAAGGAAATATAATAGTGACGTCACCATCTCTTGAAACCGTCATCTTGTAAAATGGTTCCTCGCCGGCAATATCTATGCAATTGGGATCAGAAGTTGTCTTTGAGGGTGTTGCCGGAATGTCGTACTTATTCATAATCCGTATCACCTCATCCATATTACATCCAGCTAGTTGCATGCAGGTGGTTTGCATCTTTTTTCCGCCCGACGCAACTACTCCACCGTGTGAACGAATTTCTATGGGAGGAACTTTAAACTCATGACGGGTGATATCACCTGTAGCCTTTTCTGTATCATTTCGTTCAAGGCCAAAGATTATCACGCCCGCAATCAACAACGCAACAATATACTCACTCGTATTAATTTTCATCGTACTCTCCAAAAAAGCGTAAAAACAACAGTCCAAACCCCTGAAGACCGTAGCATATCTCTTTTAAGAGAAAACGCAAGCATAAAAAAACCGCAGCGGAGGTAATCCGCGCGGTCGTTGTGTCTCTAGGTTTTATTCTTTCTTTTTTTCAACGGCAGAATAATCATCTCTGCTCGTCGATAGAAATAGGTTGCGCCTTTATAGTCCTTTTTTTCACGAAGGCGCGAACGTAAACTGTTAAATCGATCAACCAACGCATTCACCCGTGCAACGGCAAGCGAATCACTAGTAGTAATTACTTCCTCCAGACGTTGGTGAACTGGCAATTGTTGGCGAAGATAATCCTCGTAGTAGGGAATGCGTTCCCAAGTACTTTCCACAAGGCCATGTATTTCAATCTCCCTATCAGTTAAATTCCATATTTGTACCGCTAAAGCCATCCAAGCATTGATGTAGTGAGGAGCTAATCCTGTCTCCTTACTATCAAACATGCCACCTTGTTCAGCAAAATCCCTTACCATGCGCAGGTTCCGTCCTATTTCCTAAAAAAGTATTTTTAAAGAACAACTATTTATTACATATATATCACGTTTTGTCTAAAACGAAATAAAAAAACCGCGGGTACATGTGTACACCGCGGCCGAATAAATTCTCAACTGTTTCAATGAACTACTCTGGGTAGACCAGCCCGTGCGATGGATTTGCAATCCTCTGGAGCAGGGCCTTTGTCGAAAGCTGCGTTCCATTAGAGCAAGGGACGAATGCCCCTTTACCGTTCGGATTCAGGCAAAGGTTACGGAATCGCGCATCTGTGTCAATTGCCGATTCCTCAACGCATGTACCGAGCCAAATCTCACCTCCTTGAGTGACGATTACAACTAGGCCATGATGGTAGCCCCATTTGCCATATTCTTCGACTCTCAATTTTTCGCCAATAATAGGACACTCCATTGCCGACGAGTCGTACTCCCGCAACCCCGTGACGTGCACGAACCCTGCCTCCTGAAGGCACGCTCGTTGCTTGTCAGTAGTTCGAGTTCCTTTAAACACCATTACGTTTCGCGTTTCAATTGACATGGTACATTCCTTTTGCCCTGCTGGGCGAACACTTGCTCAATCTAGGACGGTTGCCTGCTGGCACCCTATGCTATTTCCCAGATTGTTCTCGCATTATACACCCAATATGCCTACTTTGTCAAGTACGATTTTTTTGCTATAGTAAAGTCTATGGAAATATATATTGGTGCGGATCATAGAGGGTTTCGGATGAAAAATGACCTATTGTTATGGTTTCATAATCACGGGTACGAAGTTACGGATATTGGAAGCCACAAAGAAGATCCAGAAGATAACTATCCGGAATATGCGCAGCTACTCGCGGAAGCGGTGGCGCAGGATCCGGAAAATAGAAGGGGAATATTATTGTGCGGTTCTGGGGCGGGTATGGCAGTTGCGGCAAATAAAGTGAAGGGGATTCGAGCTGCGCTTATTCACGATGCAAGCATCGCAAAAAGCGCGCGCAACGATGACAATATTAACGTTCTTGCTCTGGGTGCGGATTTTGTTTCGAGCGATACGGCTGAACAGGTGATTCAAGCTTTTTTGAAAACGCCGTTTTCAGGAGCGGATAGGCATGCAAGGCGGATTGAGATGATTGGGAAAATGGAGGGAAAGTAGGAATTTTTCATAATGACACTAAGCTTAAACGAAATAGACGACCTGGATCCCGGCTCGCTGGCCGGGATGACAACGCTATGACTGATATCGAAATAGTCCCCGCGATACTGCGAACCACGTTTGAAAAAATTTCAGAAGACTGGAACGCGGTAGCGCCAGTTGCGAAACACATTCAAATAGATATAACTGATGGAATTTTTGCGGGAGAAAAAGGGTTTTTAGATATATTGCGTTTTCAAGACCTGCCAGAAAGCACATTTAACGATTTTAGTACTGCGAAGCTGGAACTTCACATGATGGTGCAGACGCCGGGAGATTTTGTAGACGATATTATTGAACTCAACCCTGCCAGGTGCGTTTTCCATATTGAAGCATTTCAAGGGAAACTAGATTTGCCATTTGTGTACAACACTATTGGGGAATACACGAGCAGCGAACTCGGACTTGCGATTAACCCAGGCACGTCTATAGAACGCTTAGATGAATATCTGCCTATTATCCAATATATTTTATTTATGGGGTATCAGCCGGGTATTGCAAACCAACCAATTAACCCATCTGTATTTGAAAAGATTGCAACGTTTCATAAACATCACCCGAATATAAAAATATCTGTAGATGGTCATGTAACAGCAGATACTATTTCAGACTACGTAAAAGCAGGTGCGAACATGCTGTGCGCAAATACTGCTGTTTTTGGAACGGGAGATCCGCGAGAAAACATAAAGCAGTTAGAATTAATTGCACAAATGGCGCAACTCCCATAAAAAAATGGTATACTATTACCATGCAGCGCCTTACAACAGAAGCAGACCTTGAGCGGATGGCAAATACCGTCCGCAAAGACATTATAAAAATGTTACTCTCCGCCGGTTCCGGGCACAGCGCTGGTCCACTTGATTTGGCAGATATCGCAACTGCACTTTATTTTAATATTTTAAACTTTAGCCCGAAGCAAAAAACAGATCCAGACAGAGACCGTCTATATGTTTCTTGTGGCCACACAGCACCTGTATGGTACGCGGTACTCGCACGAGCAGGGTTTTTCCCCGTCGAAGAATTAAAAACATTTCGAAAATTAGGATCCCGCCTGCAAGGGCACATCGATAGATTAACCACCCCAGGAATTGAAAGCTCTGCTGCCAGCCTGGGCCAAGGGCTTTCCATTGCATGCGGATCTGCATATGCGGGTAAAATGGATAAAAAAACATACCAAACGTATGCACTGTTATCTGATGGGGAACACGACGAAGGCTCAACATGGGAAGCCGTATCGTTTGCAGGCCACTATAAACTATCCCATTTAACCGCAATCATTGATCGAAATAATATTCAAATAGACGGACCAACAGAAACGGTTATGAAAAAAGAGAATTTAAAAGATAGGTACGAAGCATTCGGGTGGCACGTAATAGAAATAGACGGGCACAATATGGAAGCAATTATTGATGCTTGCAATGAAGCGAAAGCAATAGTGGAATACCCCGTGTGCATCATCGCGCACACCATTGCCGGCAAAGGTGTTGATTTTATGGAATACAAATTTGAATGGCATGGTAGTCCACCCAACAAAGAACAGGCAAGAGACGCACTGAGGCAACTTCGAAGTTTAGACAATAAAATTAGCCCTTCTGATTTATGAGCAATTTTTCTAAAAGTGCACATCTCTCAACTGCAACGCTCCGGCACGACGTACACATGGCGCCAACAAGGGATGGGTACGGCATCGGCGTTGTTGAACTCGGAGAAAAAGATGAGCGCATTGCTGTGCTTTGCGCGGACCTTACCGAGTCCACAAGAAGTAATTTATTTCGTGAAAAATTTCCTGAGCGATTTATTGAAATGGGCGTTGCGGAACAAAATATGGCTAATGTTGCCGTAGGGCTTTCTCTGCAAGGGAAAATTCCTTTTATTGCAACATATGCAGTATTTTCCCCGGGCAGAAATTGGGATCAAATCCGTATTTCATCGTGTTACAACAAAGCAAATGTAAAATTCATCGGCGCACATGCAGGAATTTCCGTAGGGCCAGACGGGGGCACACATCAAGCACTGGAAGATATTGCACTTACGCGAGTACTGCCAAACATGACCGTGTTTGTGCCATGCGACAGCGAAGAGGCACGCAAAGCAGTGCATGCCGCTGCACAAATTAATGGTCCTGTATATATTCGCTTAGGTAGAATAGCAACTCCCGTGTTCACTACAGAAACAACTCCGTTTGCGGTTGGCAAAGCACTGCAACTGCGAGATGGAGACGATGTTGCCATCATTGGCGCAGGCCCTATTATCCATAGCGCACTTGTTGCGGCACACCAATTGGTAGAAAAGGGAATTTCTTGTCGGGTTATTAATTTACCATCTATAAAACCAATTGATACTGATGCAATTGAACAAGCAGCACGTACCTGTAAAGCAATTGTCACTGTTGAAGAACATCAAATATTTGGCGGGGTAGGGAGCGCAATTGCGGAAGTACTTGCACAAGTTTATCCAGTTCCTGTTGAGTTTATCGGCATGCACAACTCATTTGGAGAATCCGGAACCCCAGAAGAGCTGTTGCATAAAAACCGTATGGATGCACCTGCAATTGTACAAGCAGTACTTAAGGTCATAAAAAGAAAATGACAAAACCCGTAAAAATTACTCTTATCGTTACTGGAATATTTATCGCGGGCATATTTTTTGCACTTTTTTTGCCGTCACGAGGAACGGAAGAATTGCCACAAGCAGAACAACCAGCAGGCAAGCAGCCCCCACTCTTTTCTGATCTTCGCTTAGGCACGCCCGTTCGACAAGAGTTTGCAAGTCAAAAAAACCCGCCCATTAAACAAAAAACGGAATATACGACAAACGAAGCCATTATGCTGCAAGGAACTACCACGCAGTTTGCGAGCAAACCTGTACCGATTTCTGTACGGCTGATAGACGAGAAGAGCAATATTATCTCCATCAAACCAAGCACCGCAACTT
>CAYIHP010000015.1:0-12535 GCA_964363175.1 uncultured Candidatus Saccharibacteria bacterium | reverse complement strand
AATAAATCCGCATTAGCCATATCTTCCAGTAGCACTATTGCACCATTATCGGTTGGATAGGGAATACCATGAATTGTTTCCAGTGCTCCAAGGCTACGCTCACCCGTACCTGCTAACGAATATATAAATATCGCACAAGGAACTAAGATAGATAAAACAATTATTTTCATACTACGTCCGAAACTTTTTAAGTGTGTACAACAGTGCTTTGTCTTTTTCTTGAACTTCGCCAAGCATCCATAATACTGCAATATATATTCCCACAAGCAATACATATTGCACGGGCAACATAAGTGAGCTTGCTTTCCAGTAATATGTAGGAAGCACCATAATACTTGTGGCAATTAAAATATGAATAATGCTCTTGATTGGATATGGAATCTGAAATGTCCTAAATGTATATATGGCAAGCGCAGCAAGGCCAATAAGGGCAGCAATAGTTGTCTGCCAAGCGGCACCTTGCAATCCAAAACGGGGAATTAAAAAATATCCAAGGGTTGCGCTCATACTAATCATGAGCCCTGTTATATAGAGTGCGACTTTTGGCTTGCCGGCGCCTGCAACAATATTTGTAAGTAATAGATAAAAAGACAAAGCACCTAGTCCAACCATTAAAATAGTAAGAACTGGCGCAGCTTGCTGATATTTCAGGCCATAAAATAGAATGATGAGTTCTTTGCTTGTAGATGCCGCAAGAACAACGCTCGGAACAATTAATGCAATTAAATAGCGAAGAGCCGTACGGATAAATGCAACCGCCTCATCATGAGACTGCCCCGGACGGGTAAGAGCCGCGACGCTTGGCAAGAGAATAAATGCTAATCCCTGCAACAATATATACGAGATTCGAGACAAATTTACTGCAGAATTGTAGTACCCCGCAAGAGTATCGTCCTTTAATATTGATTTCACCATAAATAAATCTTGGCTCATTAATATCTGCAATCCGACCAAAATTACGGCATATGTACCAGCAAAAGAGAGAAACGATTTTAGTTGCATTTTATACGCAATATTTCCACCAATATTTCGAGTCCAGTACCAACCAAGAATTGCGGCGACTATTCCTCCTACCGCAAAACCCGCGAGTGCCCCATATAGACCGAAAATAAAAATAAGAGAAATAGCACCAAGTAGTTTTGCAATAGCATACGTACATGTAAGTACGGCCTGCTTATTAAATTGATGCATTCCACTTAAGAACTGGACGAAGACGGGGTATAAGCCCTGGAGAAAGATAACCCCTGCGATGAATATAAAGTATTTTGTAAGAGATCGGTCGTTTAAAATAGTAGAAAAAATAGGAGACAGCGCAACAACAAGCAAGGCAATGCAGAGTCCAATACTGATTTGAATTTTTAGAGCTTGACGTAAAATACTTTGCGCATGTTCATTGCTTTGTGCAACAAACTTTGACACTGCACTTGGAACGCCAAACGTTAAAATGATCCCAAAAATTGTTTGAAAAGATAATACTAAACCGAAAATACCGTATTCACCAACACCGAGCAAGCGCCCAATTAATGGATGAATAATAAACCCGAGAAACAACACGAGCGCCTGGGTGAATGTTAATGCTATTGCTCCTGTAAACTTTGATTGTTTCATAACCCTAATGCTATAAGATCAATTGGAATATTTGCTTCGCTCGGATTATCGAGAGAAAGTACTATAAAGCCCTTGTCATTAATCTCTACTAATTCACGAGGTATTTCAACCACTATGTGCTTTTGATAGGGAAGTGCAATACGTTTTCCTGATGACATGTTGAGCGTTAAGCCTTGCACGGGAGTTATGAGATCAAGCATAAACGTCAACGAATGTTCTATCTTGCCAATATTGTTTGCATCCCACAACACGCGCACATAATCTCCAACATTGAATGAAAGGGGAATAATAGGTGCAGACACTTCGCGATATGTTGTGTTGCCGCGTACCTGAGGGTCAGAAACTCGGGTACTTCGAATACTTGCTTGTAAATATTCATAGGTATCTAAATCGTCACCTATATCATTAGCCAACGTAGAAGGACTAAGTAAAAATTCGCACACATCACCACAACGATTATTGGTTTGCTGTATCTCAAAAAGAGTAATATCATCTGCCGTTGCAACTTCTTGCAATGCTGGGTTATTCGCAAATGCATTATAGGAAGCACCTGTAATTCCTGTAACGAACTTAATATTATTTTTTGCAAAGAGAGACGTAATTTCCGGAAGACTCCCAAGTTCTACAATTTTTTCATAATCTAATTGGTGCAAATACAGTTCTTTACGTAGTTGTGATTGGATAGACTCTTCCATTTGGCGCTCTAAATCTGCCCCAATGCGAGTAAACATAGGTTTTCCTGAAAGAACCAACCACGAAGCGGCCTTGCGACTATAATCATCTATCAATATACCTTCTGTATGAGTATCTGCACTTCGCAACTGCTCAATAAGCCCTAATTGTTCTCCTGATAATGTCGAATTTGTACGGACGGTATGGGAAAGTGTGGAATATGCTTTGTTCGTTGAAGCAGATACTGCAATTATAATTGCCAGTGCAGTTGTAATGTATGCAATTTTTCTTCCGTTTCCAGAATACGTATATCTAATAGTGTAAAACAATTTTCCGAACAAGTATGCCGCACCTATTGAAAATGGCACTACGAGGTAGAACAACGCACGCACGGGGGGAATGTCTATGCCAATTGCCGGGCCTTGTGAAAGGGCAAAAAGTACAATAGTTACAGAAAGAAGCGCAACTACCTGTCGAAAATGGGTATTTCTCTTTCGTGCCTCTAATGCCATAAGTAATATTCCGGCAACTCCCGAATAAAACCAAAATTCCCCCATTGTTGATGGATACTGGCTTACTGGGAGCAAAAGGGATGTTAAATGAGGAGTTGTAGTAAAAAGTGCAGGTATTTTATCAGATAAATTCAGAACGAAAAGGATCGAAATTGCTCCTGCAAGCAAAACGAGAAGAATGGTTGAATGGTTCTTATATTTTTTCAGTGTTGCAATTATTGTATTGCGAAATACAACTATTATACTTACCACAATTGCTGCAATGCAAAATACACCAATAAACGCAGAAAATTGATGAGACAAAAAGAGTGCCCCTCCACACACCACAAAAAGTGCAGCATCTTGTTTTTCTTTTCTTCGAATAAAACGAATGCAAAGCAGTATCATTCCAAAGAGAAACAATTCTCCCACAACATTTTGAAAATGGTATCCCGGTTCTCGCAGGTATCTTAAGAAACGAAACTGCGTGAGCACAAAGAGCGCTGCAAGAAACGGCGGAACGATGTGGGCGTGTTCATCAAATACTTCTTTTGCCATACTTGCTGCAATAAATGCAACACAAACAGCTATAATTATGGAAAATATACCAATAGATACAAGTGGAGATGGCGACAGAGCCATTACAAGAGCAGATGCTCCATGTAGCCCAGGTGTGTAAAAATCTACGGGGTCACGATTGAGCAAAGAAATTGCAGCTTGATAATTCGGCAGTGAATGCGTTGTAATAATTTCATTTGCCCAAATAATTGTTTTTTGAACATCTCCCGTAGGCAACCCGTCATGGATCGATAAAAACGGAATGATAAAAAGAGCTGTGCAAAGCAATAGTGGAATAAGAATCGCAAATATATGCCACGTGTGTCGCCTTGTAAAAAAAAGCTTTCTGTGCCAAAGAGCATAGGGCGCTCCCACAATCGCTACACACATTGCACTTATCTGCACCGATATTCCAAAATATAGTCCGGCTGTTACAAGTAGGGTAAGAATACCCATGCTCCATAACATCATTCGCGCACCATCAATAAGTGTATTATTCCACGCACGCATGCGAATAAAAAATATTCCGGGCAGGAGTAGGGGGATAAACGGAACCACAACTATGAGAACTGCTTGCAAGAACGTCATACAAAAATTTTGTTATATTTTTTCGCGAGTTGTTCCCACGTATATTTTTCAGATTGTTCGTGCATCATGTTTTTTTCTGTATCAGATAGTGGTGTTTTAAGGAGTGCAATAATTTTTTCTGCATACGATGCGCTATCTTCTGGAATTGCAAAAAACTTTTCATGCAAGATACTCGGAATCATGTCTGTTCGTATCCCAATACTGCTGGTAACAAGTGGCTTACCATTTGCAAGTGCAAGTGTTGTTCGAAAGCTGCTCTTGGATCTATTTACAATGCTTGCGTCGATGGGGTCGATCATAACGTCGCAATGTGCTAAAAGTTTAGGCACATCACTCCCAGTAAATTTCCCAAAATATGTAACTGCATGTTCCAAGGATAATCCTTGGAATTGTTTTTTTAGTTCGATTTCATCATCTCCGGTTCCGGCTATCATGAGATGAGCATCTGGAATTTGTTTTCTCGCATGCAGTAGAATTTCAGGGAGTAAATCTACGCGATGGCCAGATACAATAGATATACTGCCGATATAGAGGATTGTATTGTTATTTGAATCGCGAGAAAGCAAATCAGCCGTCGCCCCGCCTTCAGCGGGGGCTATGGCCGACAGGCCTGTTGGAATTAACGTTACGTCCTTCTTCCCAGCTACCATTTGATGCATATAATCGTAAAGAAACGGTGTTGCGACTGTAATATGGGAAGATAATGACGCTGCAATACGTTCAGATACATGAATTACTGCACGCTGTAAAAGTGAAGAAAGATTATTTGCAAAGAGTTCATAATCGTCCACATCAAGAATTATTTTTGTTTTCCATAGCAGAAGTTTTGCAATACACGCAGCAAGAGTATTTTCGGGAAGCGGCTTAACAAGAATAATAGTATCCGGATGAACACGTAGCAGATGCCAAGCGGCGCGAAGTGCGTTTATTTTTAATCTGAGCAATAAGCGTAGTCCCGTGAGTCGCTTTTTCCCGTCTTTTGTTCGTGTAAAAGGGTTTATGCCGGTGATTATTGTGGACGCGCCTGGATCCCGGCTCGGGGGCCGGGATGACAATTCTTTATGTAAAAGAATTGTCACTTCATGTCCCATTTTTTTAAACTCCTTCGCAAGTGGCAGTACGCGGCCTATCACGGTCGATTGCTCAAGCGACAGCGTTGTAAGAAATACTATTTTCATAGAGGTTTATGCATTTCTTCCCGGCGAATTTTCATAATCAGCGGCAAGATTTGTAACGCAGATTTTATAAGCGTACCAGTATCCAGCTTGCTTCCATCTTTCGATTCCCAAAAAATAGGGAAGTTTTTTACCGTATATTTTCGGCAAATAGCACGGTATGCAATTTCTGTATCAAATAACCAGCGTTTTTCAATTAAATCTTTGTATAGATCCTTTGCAACTGATGCTTTATACCCTTTAAACCCGCACATCGTGTCAATATCGCCAAGTCCAAAAAGTGTCATATAATTGCGATACATAAATCCGGAAAATTGCCTTAGGAGGGAATGACGCTCCGTCTTAGCGCCTTGCATCCATCTATTTCCAATTGCAATATCTGCCGAAGCAAGCGCCGCTGTCATTTTCGGCAACTCATCTATCCCAGTTGCTCCGTCCGCATCCATAAACACAATATAATCGCCCTGCGCAGCCAAAACGCCCGTTTGAACGGCAGCACCTTTTCCTTGGTTTTGCGGAAGTGTTATGACCTGAAAACCAGGAAGTCCTGTGCCAGATTCCTTCGCTACACGCGCCGTAGCATCACTGCTCCCGTCATTTACAATAATAATCTCACTAATAGAGTTTTGATTCTTTGCAATATATAGCCGTATAGAAGCAAGAAACGGCACAATCCGTTCCTCTTCGTTATACGCAGGGATGATAAGTGACACGTTCATAAGATGATGTATTATATAGTATATGTTACTTCTCTTTATTGCATCCGCACTTATTGGCAGCGGGGTTTTATTTCACCATAAGCGGGTTTTAACGTACATCGCAGCTGCAGGTGCACTTTTTGAAGCGGAAATGCTTCTTACGACGCTTATTCATAGAACTGTTGGACATTCAATTGGCGGGCCTACGTTTTATGTACTTGCCGGCGTTCTATTTATCACAATTTGGGGGTCTCTATATAAATACTGGAAATCACCATATAGCGTACCGGGGAGCGGGAAGAGGGACGGCTTTGCAGGCATTGCGCTTCTTCTAGTACTTCTAGCTGCCTATCCGATTATTTCTAACAATGGCTATGTTGGCAATGAATTCGTCATGCATGGGTTTTATAACGGCGATGTTGTAACGTTCGGATCACTGGTACAAAAATCATTCAATACAAGTACACTTGTTACCCAAAATCCTTTTTTTGCAAATGGCACCCTAGAATATCCTACGTTGCTCCATGCCAGCGTTTCAGACTTTTTTAGTTTGCTGGGGATAGGAAAAGATTGGTTACATTATCTGAGCATTATGACGTATGCGCAAATAGTTCTCACTATCCCACTCTTTTTCTTGGTATGGGACATTACTTTTCCTGAACCAAAAAATCCAGCTGAGAAATGGTTTGGCATGCTGTCTCGTAATCACGTGTACGCGCTCCAGACAGTTCTTACGCTTATCGCTATAGGCCTCAGTATCGACACATTCGTATTTCCGCAATCACACTTTTTCCTCATCGGAATATTTTTAACTACGCTCGCACTTTTTACAAAAGTATCTACCCTCAACGGAAAAGACCAAATTATTTCAAGTATTCCTGCATTTTCTTTTGCGCTTATTTTATTACTTGCAAATACGGTAACGGGAACCGTTGCAATTGCGTTGGCAGGTACGTTGTGCTTAATCCGCATATTTGATAAAAAACGGACAATTCCTCAGCGCGTATTTTTCTTATGTCTAGGCGTACTTCTTGTTCTTGGCATGAAATATGCCAGCGATGGGAGAACTGCCCTTAATCATCTCCATTTTTCTGTAAGTTCTGCTGGAGATATGATTCGTACCGGCCTACCTGCACTTTTTGTACTCGGTGCAGCACTGTATCACCTATCAAGAAAACAATATTTATCTATTACCGCGAGTATTTCTTGCTTTCTTGGTTTTTTGGTTTTCTTTTTAAGCAACCGAAATATAGTGACAGAAAATGCATCTCGATTTCTTTACCATGGGTTTTTAATTGGTTTTGTACTTCTTCTCCCTTTAGTCATTCAATTGCTTTATTGGATTAAGAGGGAACTGGTATACACAACCCGCCCTTGGAGCGAAAAAATTGCGGGGTATTTAATGGTGCTTTCAGCACTTTGTATTTTCCTTATGCCAATTGGAATTAGTTTGGGTAATACGTATAAAAGTCTTGTAGGAGGGGAAAAACACGTTGTATCAATTAATGAAAGAATTGCGTTGTCTTGGATAGATACAGATACACCGACGAATGCTGTGATTATTGCAAACCCTGCTGAACCATTTATTGTGCCGATATTTACGGGCAGGGCTATGGTGCGAGCCACGGATTATTGGCTATCGGAGCAAGACGAAATAGCAAGCGCTCTTATGAAAGCATTCGCGGGGGATAAAGTGGCGCAAAAAGAAGTTCTGTCTTTTGGCTCTTATTTACTACTTACAAAAGAAGACCACGCTAATTGGGATGTAACCAAACTAAAAAAAGTTGCAGATGCAGGGGATGTGAAGGTTTATTCGACAAAGTAGCCGAGTCATCCCGGCCCCCGAGCCGGGATCCACGTCGCTTTGTCTGGATTCCGGGTCAAGTCCGGAATGACGAACTAAAAACTCTTTTGTATTCCTCAACAACCCTATCCCATCCAAATGTTTTAAGCGTGTATTCTCGTGAATTTATCTGCGGCATTGGTTTGCTAAGCGCATCGATCCACGCATCAGCATTGCTCGACCCAAGAAGCGTTCCATTTTTGCCATCGTGAATTGCCGACGGGATGCCGTCGATATTTGATGCGAATACGGCTCTGTTACAGAGCGCTGCCTCGAGCGGAGCAATACCGAACCCTTCCACATCACCAGTAACTGCAATGTTCGGCTGAATAAATGCATCTATGGTATTGAGAATTGTTTTTTGATCTTCACTTGAAACTCTTCCAAGCATAAAGACTCTATCTTGTAATCTAAGAGACCGTATTACTTGGGATATATTTTCACGCTCTGATCCACTTCCAGCTATTACGTATATAAAATTCTGCGGGAGTTTTGGGAAGACATTTCGAATAAACCATTCATGACCCTTGCGTGCGACCAATCTGCCCGTAGTCGATAAAACAGTATTTTGAGATACATCGCGTTGTAACATATTGCTTAGATCTTGTTTTGTTCGCGTTGCATCATAAAAATTATCGTGAATACCAGGTGGAATAACAGAAATTATTCCGCGTACAGAATGTTTTTCTAATAGATTTTTTGCATAATTACTAATCGGGATATACGCAGCAAAGTTTCTAAAAAAGAGATGTAAATATGCTTTATATATTTGGTTTGTATATGAAATATCAACCCCGTGAACGGTTACTGCGACAGGGATATTTCTAACACGCGCTATACACCAGCCAATAAGAGATAAAACGGGGTCACCGATGTGAATAACGTCAGCGTTGCGAGAAGCAAGTAATGCTTTTGGCAACATAGTGATTACAAATAGCGCAGATCGAACCCGAGAAACAAATAGACTTTGGTGAGGTTTTGTTTCGTTGAATATAGCACTTACCTCAAATTCAACTCCCCCTGAACCCCACTTCGCTAAAGCTTCGCGGGGCGCAGAAGGGGAGGAGTCGGTTTTCTTGAAAGCATTAATCAGCTCGAAACTTAATCGTTCCATTCCTCCCGCATGCTCTCCATAAGCACGAGAAATGAAAAGAATTCTAGGCGTTTTTTTTGTCATAGCCTCGCTTGCGAGCAAGATACAGCGCTTCTTCCAGTAAGACTCTGTTGCGGTGAATCATATCTGCAAGTAGAGAAATAAAGAGGAGTAAAAATCCGATAATAGTCAGTATTCCAGAAAGTGTAACGAGTGAACGGTATGGCGAGGTTTCTCCTGTTTGCAAAAAATGCACCGTAACAAATATTCCTGAACATATTCCTAAAGCAAGAATAATTAGCCCCGGTACACCAATAAAATAAAACGGTCGGTAGTCCCTTGCCGCACGAAACATAATACTTGCGGATTTTACTGCATATCTCCATAAGTTAGATGCAACACGGGAAGTTCCAAATTCACGCTCTCCACGTATCTTGAGCGGCACTTCAGTCATTGCAATTCCTTTATACGCAAGATCGATGCAAGATTCTTGTGTATACGTAAATCTTCCAAACAGCGTTAAGCGAAGTGCGGCTTCTCGTGAATAAGCGCGAAATCCGCAACTTACATCTGTAAACTTTTTTCCCGTAAGAGCATTGACTATTCGAACTACCCACTTGTTACCCCATTTTTTAATAGCAGGCATGTCTGGCATAAATTCTTCTTTTGCAAACCGCGTAGCACTTACAAAATCTGCTTTGTTATCAAGTATAGGTGCGAGCAACTTTGGAATATCTTGCGGGTTAAACTGCCCATCAGCATCTATATTAACGATGTAAGTAGCGCCCATTTCGAGTGATTTTTTTATTCCACTATGAAATGCAGCGCCCACACCCATCGTAGTGGGGTGGATAACTACTGTTACACCCATATCTTTTGCAATTTGGGCAGTAGTGTCAGTACATCCGTCATCTACAACAACCACAGAAATAGACTCAATACCGGGTATATTCTTGGGTATCTGAGATATAACTAAGCCTATTGTTTTGGCTTCGTTGAGAGCTGGAATGATGACTACCAATCGATTTAACATATATGGAATATATACTACAACACATAAATTGCTTTGTAAATAGGCGTGAAAATAAAAAAGTGTAAAACTTTATTGACATTATTTTAGGGAGGAATATAGTAGTTACTGACTGTTACATTTTCCACTTCTAATCAGAGGAGGCTTATGATAAGAGACGGTCCTGTGAGTTTGTTGTTCTTTGCAAATGAGTTGAAATGAATTCCGGCGATAAAATTTCTTTTTTCAGTTGATGCCCTTTGGACCTAGCTTCCTAAACGTAAAGGACACACTGAAGCAAACCAAGTTGATCTAAATCGCCCCGACCCCCCACTGCTGTGAACACGCGACCAAACGGTTGTCTTGTTCACAGAGTGGGCTTTTTTTATATATACCTATTATCCTTTTTTTGTTATACTCTAAGCCATGTCTAAAAATATATATAAAATAGCTATAGTCGTTTTTTGTTGCGGATTATTCTTATTACAAAGCACATACGTATTTGCAGCTCCTGCTTTGGCGGCGAAAGTATCTACAAAACAGCAACTTATCATCGACGTACTTCCACAGTTTATTACAATATTTGGGAATAATCCGACAGACGCAGAAAAGGCGTGGTGGAGAAAACGAATTTCTTGTGATGAAATAAAAACAGAAAAAGCACTCGTGGCATCCATGAGTTTTCATAAATCAAAGAAAGTGCGCAAAGGCTCGCAATATATTTGCGGGGCAAAACCAAATACATTATCTTCTTCGTCTTCTTCTAGCTCAAAAGTTCAACGAAAAAATCTTGCGGGCATAGGAACTCATGTGAACGGAGACACCGTGAGAATTGGTATTACAAAAACTGACGGATCTGCAATTACCGTCACTGCAAATAACAAATTCCAAATTAGGGAAGGGGAGGGGAAAGTGCTTGCGACTATTGGTGCTGGGAAGGAAATATCTGTAAGTTATTCTGATAAAAAATATCACGTACGAGGAGATGGAAAAAAGTTTGATACCGCAGGAAAGATCCGATTTGTTCCCTTACATGGTGCAATTATGGAAATAGAAAGTTATTCAGACCCTTCTGTTACCTATAAAGGTAAAAACTATAACCGCTTTAGAGGCGTAATTGAAATTCGCAAATGTGATAATTGTAGCGACATATGGGCTATTAACGAACTGAGAACCGAGGAATACTTGCGCGGATTAGGGGAAACGTCTGGCGAAGGCCCAGAAGAATACGTAAAAGCACTAGGAATAGCGGCACGAACGTATGTGCTGTATCACAAGGTTATTACGGGTGGGAGGTCTATTCATAACGATTTTGATATAACCAATACACCAAACGACCAAATATACCGAGGGTATGAATATGAAATTATCACCCCTCGCATGTCGCAAATTTTCTCAAAAAGTAAGGGGATTATTGTGGCAGACAAGGAATCCGACAAACCAGTTGCGACTATTTATTTTTCAGATTCAGACGGACGCACTCGTAGCGCAAAAGAAGGTTTAGGTACAAGCAGATTTCCTCATCTGCAAAAATCCGTACAAGACCCGTATCATGTTTCTTCAAAGTGCCTTGGCCATTGCGTAGGCTTAAGCGCGCAAGGTGCATATGGTTTTGCAAAGGCAAGAGATTGGACATTTCAACAAATTCTGCATTATTACTACCAGGGAGTCACCCTCGTAAAGGCATATTAAAACTGATATACTATTTAGCATGACAAAAGAAGATAAAAAAGAATTGAGAGCAATGCTTAAGGATTTTCATAATGAAACGGTGAAGTATATTGAGAAAAAAATTCAAGAATCTGATTCAGAAACTAAAGAATATATTAAAAAAATCCTTGGTGAATCTAAGGAAGAAACCAATCGATACATTGGGGCGCTGTCGGAAGGTCATCAGCATACACTTGATGCAATTCTGGAAAATACGGAGGGTCAACAAGAAGCAAATGAAAAAATAGACATGATGTTTGAACACATGGGTAAACAAGAAGTTGATATTGCGGTATTGAAGGAATCGGCAAGAGACCACGAACGTCGTCTACAGAAGATTGAAAGATAATTGTTACAAGCAGCATGACGCATGTATGATACATACATGCGTATTTGGATACTGACAGAAAACTGGCCGCCTCGAGTAGGTGGTATTGAGAGGTATTTAACGGGGATTGCGGAGCATTTGGATAGGCATGAGGTGACCGTTATCGCGCCACTCGCTTCGACCCCCTCTAGCTCCCCCTCGTACGAGGGGGAGAAATCGACGCACATAATTCGCAAACGGTTTTTTTGGCCCATGTGGCCAAAGTGGTTACCGTTGTATTTTTCCCTGGCAACACTGGCAGCTACAAATAGGCCAGATATTATTATTTGCGGAAAAGCACTCGTTGAAGGAAGAATCGCACTCTTACTGAAGAAAAAATTTGGCATACCATTTACTATTTGTACCTATGGCATGGAAATTGCTACTTGGAGCAGAACAGCAAGAGTAAAAAAACAATTAGAAAAAGTTATCCATCATGCAGATGCAGTTCTACATATCAACAACAAAACAAAACAGGAACTTCTTGCTCTTGGCGCCCCAGAAGAAAAGCTTCATGTACTGTATCCGGGTATTGATGCTGAAAAACTATCTGTGATGAATAATCCAGATGATGTACTGAAAAAATATGGTATTACGCCACCGTATATTATTTGTGTAGCCAGATTGGTGAAACGAAAGGGGATTGATGATCTGATTCAAGCGTTTGCGAAAATTACTGTCATTCCGGCCCCCGAGCCGGAATCCAGACAATCGACCGCGTGG
>CAYIHP010000014.1:0-12773 GCA_964363175.1 uncultured Candidatus Saccharibacteria bacterium | reverse complement strand
AGAATATGATTTTTGAGTTGCATTTCTGTGCGTATTTTCTCAATTGAAAAACTTCTCATCATAGATCCGCCAAGAATAATAATATCTGGAGACCAAAATACACATGTATTAAGGAGTCCGATTGCAAGGTGTGTTGTAGCTTCGAGCCACACAGCTTCATCTAAAATCTCTTTTGGCTTTTTATTGTAGCGTTTTTCCATCGACGATCCCCCAATATACGCTTCCAGATGTCCAAATCCTCCGCAACCACACTCAGGGCCATTCGGGTTAATAATTTGATGCCCCATTTCAAATCCAAATGCACTTTTATCTATGTGCCCGTCGACTATTCTCGTCCCCCCAACTCCAGTACTTACTGTTATATATACAACGATAGACTGGCCTTTGCCTGCGCCTGCATGTGCTTCTCCCAGTGCCCACATTGCCGTGTCGTTTTCGAGCCGTACTGGCGCAGCAACAAGTTGTTCGAGGTCTTGTTGTAACGGCATATTATTCCAATCTTTTATATTCGGCGCCTTGAGTATTTGTGTGTGTGCGCTATCCATTGGCCCTGGAACGCCTCCTGCAACAGCAGTAATTGGATTGTTTACCGCAAGGCGTTTTGCAGCTGCCGCAAGTGCTTGTATGCCCTCGTTATAATTTTGAGGCGTTGGGTATATCGTAATATCACCAAGTGTTTGCCCGTCTACAGATCCCGCAACGCGCGTATTAGTACCTCCGATGTCGAATACTATGAACATGGAATAAAGTATACCCTAATTTCAGTTGCGGGAAGGGGATAATTTTGCTATAGTTCTTACACTAATAATAATTTCTTACTATGACCAATACAGGAAAAAATGTAACAATATATTCAACTCCTTCATGCGGCTGGTGCAAAACGGCTAAGCAGTATTTTACAGAAAATAACGTAACATACTCCGAAAAAGATGTAGCTTCTGACCAAGAGGCAAGAAGCGAAATGTTGGCAAAGTCGAAGCAAATGGGTGTTCCGGTTATCGATATAGATGGAGAGATTGTTATCGGATTTAATCAGCCTCGTCTTGCACAGCTGCTCGAAATAGCCTAGCGTTGAATATATGTCCGATACTAATCAGAAGATGTCTATTCCAGCAGCTATTGTTATTGCGGGAATAGTCATTGCAGGGGCAGTGTATTTTAGCCAAGTGGGGCCAAAAGAAATGCCTGTTGTAGTAAACGATGGTGCGAACACTGTGCCATCGCCTAGACCAGCTTCTCTTGATATACGTCCTATTACTTCGGAAGATCATATCCGTGGACCTGAAAACGCAAAAATAACTATCTTGGAATATTCGGACTTAGAATGCCCGTTCTGCAAAATATTCCATAACAGCATGGAGCAAATTGTAAAAGAATACCCAAATGATGTTCGATGGGTATTTCGCCATGCACCTATCCCTCAACTGCATCCAAATGCTCCTGCGATGGCAAATGTGGCTGAGTGCGCCGCTGTTCAAGGCAAGTTTTGGGAATTTACAGATGTGGTGTTTCGGGAGCCTCCAAGCTCAGGAAAAATAATCCTCGCAGATTTGCCGAAGTATGCTCAAGCGGCAGGAATTGCCGATGTTGGTGCACTGCAAAGCTGCATTGTTGCAAATACGTTTACAGAAAAAGTACAAGCAGACTATGATGATGGCGTTAAGGCTGGACCCGAACTATTTGGAACACCGTTTAATATAGTAATTACCCGTGACGGGAAAAAGACGCAGCTGGGTGGCGGCGTTCCATACGCTCAAGTAAAGGCGATTATCGAGCCACTACTGTAATATTTTATAGAGTTGCGAGGAGAAGTATTCCCAGTACTGCGCTTCCAATTGCGTAACTGACCGGGTCTTTGCTGGTAAAAAGTACTGGGTCGTCCGGCATTTTTTTCGCAAGGGTTAAATGCCACATTCGAACTATCCAAATAATAAGAAGTGGGAGCAGGGCCCACAGTAGTGTGGGGCGATTGTAGAGGAGAATTACTGTGTCGCTTTTAATATATAGTCCGAGGACTATACAGGATAAAATAGATGAAGAAATACCGAGCGTAGTTAATATATTTGTGTCTCGTTTGCTGTACCCTCTGCCTGGAGCAGTATCTTCTGCTTTTTGGAGCTGCAAAAGCTCTATGACTCGTTTCATGCATGCCAAAAACAAAAATAAGTATCCCGCAAAATAGAAAAGCCATGTTGATGTGGGAACTTGGGTAGCAGCGCTTCCTGCAAATATTCTGAGCACGTATAAAGACGTGAGAATACTAATATCCACATACGGAATCTTTTTGGCGCGGAACGAATATATACCGTTGATACCCACATACAGCAATAGCATGTGAAAAAATGCAAAGGGTAAAAATGATAGTGCGAGGGTAAAGCTTGCCGCAAGGAGAATAAACGCTAGTGCTATAGCTTGCACTGCACTGATAGTTCCGAGCGCAATAGGGCGCATGCGTTTTGTGTTGTGTGCTCTGTCTGAGGGAATATCTAACAAGTCGTTCATGACATACATACATGACGCGAGAGCGCTAAAAGAAAAAAATCCGATTATTGCATGTAGCGCTAAACGCCCGTCTCCTATCTGATGGGCCATAACAAGTGGAACAAACAGGAGGAGGTTTTTGAGCCACTGGTGAATGCGAATTTCTTGTACGATGTCTTGTAGCCTAAGCTGTTTTGATTTTTGAAACTCTGCCTCAACAGGAATACGTTTTTTTACGAGCGCAGATACTTTTTTTGATGTGTGAACGAGTATTGCGCTTGTTGCCCTTTCCCATACTTTTACATCTGAGTGCGAGTTTCCGGCGTACGAAAATCCTTGTTTTCCGAATTTTTCTTCAAGTAGTATATATTTTTTTGATGCAATAACGGGCATGGTAAGACTGCTCGCAATAACTTCGTCAAATAAATTCAGTTCTGATGCAATGCGTTGCGCAATGGCGAAATCACTTGCGGTGGCCAAAATGAGTTTTCTGCCCTTTTTGTGTTCGATGCGCAAGAATGCAAGGAATTCATCGTTGTATAGCCATATAAACTGCTCGTGTTTTGTGTACTCTCCGATTGCGTGCTTGACGTATGTTTTGCCCTTGAATACTGCAAAAAATAGTGGAATTACTCTTAAGGGATTTCTCTTTATGGCAACGAGCAATGCTTCGAAGAGTGTGTTTGTTTGTACTAATGTGCCATCTAAATCAACACATAAGGGGGTTAAAAATTGCTGTTGCATATATCGATCGTATCATACAATACAAGGGTGATAATACGTTGGTATGGAGTAATGTATGTGGTGGCGTTTTGGACTGCTTGGTTTATGCTACCAGGCTTAGGAAAGATACGTGGGGTTTCTTTGTCGAGGGATCAGTGGACAAATATAGTTGCTTGGGGAGCACTCGGGGTACTTGTAGGCGGTAGACTCGGGTATGCGCTTTTTTATGAGCCACTCTATTTTTTACAGTCACCGATAGAGCTATTTTTTATATGGAATGGCGGGATGAGTTCTCATGGAGGGTTTATTGGTGCAGCGCTTGGGGTATGGTGGGCAACGCGTTCTCCTTTTCTTACGAAGGAGAGGCTGGGTGAGGTTAGCGACGTCCTCACCGTTCCCGTCGCGCTAGGCCTTGCTCTCGGCCGTATCGGCAATATCATAAACCAAGAATTTGGCATGTATCCGTATTATGAGGCGATAGGGGATGTTTGTATTGCGGTGATTTGCTATGTGCTGTTGCGTCGTAGGGGAACAACGTTTCCCGTCTTTCTCCTCCTCTACAGCATTCTTCGTTTTTTCTTAGAATGCGTGCGTCCGCAAGATTGGCCTCTTGTATTTGGCCTTTCTCGTGGGCAATTACTCACCATTCCTCTCTTTATAGGCGCTGTGATACTGTTAAAAAATGCCAATAAACGCAGAATTTCAGAAACGATATAGCGCCTTAAATAAAGAGCAGCGTCTTGCCGTAGATACGCTTGAAGGGCCTGTTATGGTACTGGCTGGCCCCGGGACGGGGAAAACACAGACGTTGGCAATGCGTATTGCGAATATATTGCAGCAAACGCAAATGGACCCGTGGAATATTCTTTGTCTTACATTTACGGAATCCGGAGTGGCTGCTATGCGCAGCAGGCTTCTTTCTATTATTGGAACTCCTGCATATTATGTTCGCATTCATACGTTTCATTCTTTTTGCAATGAAATTCTCCAAGATAACCCAGAAATATTTGCAACAGGCAACATTTGGCGCCTCGTATCTGATGCAGAAAAAGTGCAGTTTTTTCAAACAATCGTTGACACTCTTCCAGAAGGGAGCCCCTTAAAACCGTTTTATGCACCCTATTTATACTTTTCGAAGGTGCTCAGCGCAATTGGAGAGCTGAAGCAAGAAGATATTTCTCCGGAAACATTTCGTGCAATTGTAGCATCGCTTGGTCGATTATTTGTTGCCACACAAGATGTCCGAGATGTGTTTTTTACACTTACTCCGAAACAGCGAACGCACAGCGCATGCGAAGATTTTCAAAAAGCGTTACAAGTGGCATGTATTGATGCTCGTGTACCGGAGTCCATTGCATATGCGTTGCAACAGCTCTTTTTAAAATACGATTTGGAAGAGAGTAAAGAGCGGACGCAGCTGAAAAATGCCGTAAAAAAATGGTTTACCGTTGAATATAAAAACATGGAACGAAACAAGGCGCTCAGCCTTGTATATGAAAAATATGAGCAGTCACTTAAAGATTCTGGCATGTACGATTATGAAGACATGATTTCACGGGTTGTAGTGGAGCTTACAAAAAATTCCGATTTACTGCTTACGTACCAAGAACAATTTCAATATATTCTGGTAGATGAATACCAAGATACTAATGGTGGGCAAAATAAAGTGGTAGAGCTGCTTGGTTCTTTTGATGATTCTCCAAATATCTTCGTAGTTGGTGATGACAAGCAGTCTATTTATCGGTTTCAAGGTGCTTCGCTTGCAAACATGCTTTCGTTTTATGAGCGGTATAAACAAAAGGTGCAGGTTATTTCTTTGACGCACAATTATCGCAGCCAAAAGAAAGTTATTGATTCGTCTAGTGTGTTGATATCGCATAATACGGAGTCTCTCGGTGCACATATTCCTGGAATTATTGAACGTCTTGTCCCGGGGAAGGATTTGATGGAAAAAAATATCTCCGTCATAACTACTGAGTCAGAGGATCAAGAAGTATATGTCGTGGGGAAGCAAATACGCAAACTTCTTGAGCAACAAGTTCCTGCAGAAGATATTGCGGTGCTGTATCGCTACAACGCTGATGGGAATATGCTTACGCACACGCTGCGGGCCATGGGTATTCCTGCTCGCCTTGAAATGGGCGAAGATATTTTTACTGCTCACTGCGTCCAGCAGTGGCGCGTGCTGCTTCGCTTTTTGGTGTTAGATTCTCGTGAAGATGATATAGCTCGCATTGTGCAATATAGTTGGTGGAATATAGACCAAATAGATGCGTTGCGGGCAATACACTTCGCAACGCAAAACCATATTCCGTTGTTTACTGTTTTGGGTAGTGTGGCGCATTTGCAGCAAGCGCAGGTGCAGAATATACAAGCGATGCACCATATAGCTCTTACATTGGGAGAGTTGCAACAAGCATCCGTGCGTATGCCGCTCATGGAATTTTTAGAACATATTTTGCAAGAAACTTCTTGGAAGCAATATGTACTGGCTGCAAAAGATAGCGTTGTGGTTCTTCGTGCGATGAAGCGCTTTTTAAACGAAGCAAAAGAATTGTCGCAGAGTAAAAGAGAGTACAGCGCCCGAGATTTTGTGCAACATCTATCATTTTTACAAGATACGAATATTCACTTGCTCACCCCTGCTTGGGAGGGCGGGGCAGGTGCCGTCCATTTGCTTTCTGCTCATAAGGCAAAGGGGCTGGAATGGCCGCACGTGTTTGTTATTCGTATGAACGACAAGCATTGGGGGAATCCGAAGAAGCGATCTAGTCTTACCCTCCCTGAGGGGCTCGTGAAATATGATTTCGTATTTTTGAACGATCAAAATGAAGATGAAAGACGATTATTTTATGTTGCCTTCACCCGTGCCATGCATACGGTGACGCTTACTCGCTCATCACATTCAGCTGTTGGGAAAGAAACGGTCCCGTCATTGTTTCTCGCCGAATTACCAACAGAAAGTGTCGAAAAAAGTGAATATATTGAGACCCCTCCGATGCAAGAGGAACGCTTATTGCAAACAATGATTGCGCAAAAATCTGACTTTAGTGATGAGGATGCGAAGGCGTATATCCGGTCGCTTTTATCGCATTATAGTATGAGCGCTACCCATTTGAATAACTATCTAGAATGTCCGCGGAAGTTTTATTGGAGAAATATACTACAAATCCCTGCTACAAAAACGAGGAGTTTGATGCTTGGGAGTGCAGTACATGATAGCTTGCGTGATGTGTTTGAGTTGCTAAAAAGTGGAGAGCAACTTCCAGATAAAAAAACGCTTACGGCGCTGTTTGAAAAATATGTACGTCGTGAGGCGATGTCTCCAAAAGACTATGCAGAGATTTTTGCAAAAGGGAGTAAGGCACTTCTTGCATATATAGAGCATTACAAAAACGACTTTTTTACAGATGTGCTTACTGAGTACAATTTTAAAAAGCATCGCGTGCAAATAGCAGGTGTCTTCGTTACCGGTAAACTCGATAAAATAGAAATACTAGATACGCAGAAAAAACTTGTAAACGTGGTAGATTACAAAACCGGCAATTCCGATACTGCGTATGTGAAGCTTAAGAAAGACGGAAATTATTTCCGTCAATTAGTGTTTTATAAACTTTTGTGTGACAACGCCCCGCAATTTGGGTACAAAATGCAAAGCGGAGAAATTGATTTTATTGAGGCTAGTAAGAAAGGCTATGTTAAGAAAAAGATAGAAATTTCAGATACCGATGTTGCGCAGCTTACAGAAGTTATTCAAAGAGTATGGAAAGAAATACAAGATTTGAAATTTATGGATATATCAAGCGGGTGTCATAAAGAAGAGTGCGAGTATTGCGCGTGGTGAGATTTCTCCCCCTTGGATAAGGGGGAGCACCCGCCAAGAGGCGGGGTGGGGGTGTGCCGAGCTACGACTTCCGACCCCCTCTCGCTCCCCCTCATATGAGGGGGAGAAATTCGATCTGCGACGTTACTCGTGCGCAATATGTTCTTGTGACCATTTCCAGTTGAAATTCACTTTTTTTCTTGGGTTGAATATATTTTTCGGATCAAAAATTGCTTTTGTTTCTTTGAATAAGTTGTACATTTTTTCTCCATACATTTGTGGAAGTACATGGCTGCGTACTAATCCGTCGTTATGTTCCGCAGTAGATGAACCCTGATAGCGAAACACCAAATCATAGACTTCTTTTGAAACTTTTGGGATGATAGTATGTTCATGTTCCTTTTTTAAATCCATGAGCGGAATGATATGAAAGTTTCCATCGCCTACGTGCCCGGCAATTGAGTAGTCGATGTTATATTTTTTTAGTATTCTTGCAAGACCCGGTAAGAACTTTTCTAGATGCATAGGTTTTACGATGAAATCGTCAATAAACGGGGCCGTTCTTTTCCCTTGTACGTGATGCCGAAGCATGTTGAAACTTTCTCTGCGTATCGTCCAGTATTTTTTCTGTTCATCTTTGCTTGTGGCAATACGAGTAGGGACGTTCCATTTTTTTATAGCATTTTGAGCAGCTTCTGCTTGTGAAATCGCTTCTTTTTTTGTATCACCAGAAAATTCTGCAAGCAGTATGAGTTTTGGAATGCCGTGTCGAGCCATAATAAAAAACTCAGGAAGGAATTGCCATCCAAGAGAAAATAAATTGGTTTTCAATTTTTTTACGAAACTCGGAAATAATTTGAGCGCAAGCGCGAGGGTATGGTCATCGTACGATTCTAAACTGGTTGGCTGATATGCAAGCAAATACTCTACGATGCCGATAAGACTACTTAAATTATGGAGAAACACTACAAGCAATGCGGAATGTTTCTTTGGTTTAATGAGTCTGAATTTTATATTTGTTGTAATACCAAGTGTTCCTTGTGAGCCAACGAAGAGTTTTGTTAGATCAAACGTTTTTCTGTCCCACACATTCCAGAGGTAGTACCCAGCAGAATTTTTTGATACATCAGGTTTCTTGCTGTGGATAAAGTCATAATTCTTTTCAAGGAGTGCATACATCTCTCTATATACTTTTCCAATAAATGTTTTTTCTTTCATTTTTTTTGCGAGTTCAGTTGGTGTGAGCGGTGAAATAGTATATTCATTCCCATCCGCAAGTACTACGGAGAGTTCTTCCACGTATCGTTCTGTTTTTCCGTAGGAGAGAGTTTTTTCTCCTCCCGCATTGTTATTTACCATACCTCCTACGGTGCAATTTTCTTTTGATGCGGGGTAGGACGGCATGAGGAGTCCTTTTTTGCGCACTTTGCGCTCCATATTGCGGTAGTACACCCCGGGTTCTACATGAATACTACTGCCTGTAACGCGTCCAATTCGAGTAAAGTGTGTGGTCATATCCACAACAATTGATTCTGAAAGAGGCCCGCCAGACATATCTGTGCCACCAGAGCGTGCGGTTAAGGAAACATCTGTATGGGACGTGGCGTATCGCACCAGTGTTTTTATATCTTCAACGTTCATTGGGTGCGCAACTGCCTTTGGCCTAACGGTAAATAGGCTTGCGTCTTTGCTTGCGCGCAGCAGAGATGCTTCATCTTCCATTATTTCGCCATGAATAAGTGGTGCAATATCTTTAACGAGTGACATGCGGTTTATTATAACACAGCATGGCATTTTTTTTGATTCGCTATATACTACAAAGTATATGAAACAACTTATATACACACTCATTGGCGTAGTAGTAATTGGAGGAGCTATATTTATAGTGGTTCGTTCTAAGGACTCAGTGGAACAACTGCCAGAGGCAACTCCCGTTGCCGAAATTTCACCAGAAAATCATGGTGAATTTGTTGCAATTGCTCCCGTATCTACACCGGAAGGTATGGTGCCATCAGTTCCGTCTGTTACTGGCGCTACCGTTGCAGTTTCTATGAGCGACGAAGCATTTGAGCCAGACAGTCTTACAATAAAAGCAGGTGATACTGTTGTCTTCACCAATAACGGGCAAGCGCTGCATTGGATTGCGTCAGATCCGCACCCGGTGCACACAAATCTTTCCGCGTTTGATGCGAAAAAAGGAATTCCAACGGGCGAAACGTATTCCTATACGTTTATGGAAAAGGGAACATTCGGCATGCACGACCATTTACATGCTTCAATAAAAGGAACGATTGTAGTTGAGTAAAGAATAAGCGTACAAAAAATAGCCGATATAAATACTCGGCTATTTTTTATGTTATACTAAACCGTATGCCCGATGAAATTGGCGAAAAGGTTTTGGATATTCTTGTTCAAGCTCTCGATATTTCGATGGAGGATGCAACGCGTGTTCATGAGCAGATACAAGCAAATGAGGGAACGGCGTTTGATTTACTGGTCACAAAAGGAAAAGTTTCAGAAGAGAAATTCACTAAAGCGTACGCGGTGGCGCTGAATATGCCATATGTAAATTTACGTGATGTTGTAATAGATAAAAAAGCGTTCGATATGATTCCGGAATCGATGGCGCGCGAACATTTGGTAATTGCATACGAACAGGATGATACAACCGTAAAGCTCGCCATGGCGAATCCGAATGACCGGCAAATTGTTGAATTTATCCATAAAAAAGTGGATAAAAAAATGGAAGTATCTGTTGCAAGCCCCACGAGCGTTCGAGAGTCGCTTGTAAAATACCAAGGAACGTTGGCAGCAGATTTACAGCAGGTAATTACAGAAGCGGAAAATGCTAACGTATCCGGAAGTGATTTGTCAAAAGCTGCGGACAATTTACCTATTATTAAAATTGCGGATTCTATTTTGCGGCATGCGATTGCAAAAGATGCATCAGATATTCATCTGGAACCTACAGAAACAACCGTAGTTGTTCGCTATCGAATGGATGGAATATTGCACGATATGATGGTGTTGCCAAAAAATGTTCTGCAGGGGGTAGTGGCGCGCATTAAGATATTGGCAAATTTAAAAATTGATGAACATCGTTTGCCGCAAGATGGTAGGTTCAAATTAGAAAGTGATGAATACAATGTAGCATTTCGTGTTTCTACGCTCCCGGTATTTGATGGAGAAAAGGTTGTGATGCGTCTTTTAGACGAGTCTGGGAAGGGTATTACAATTGATGATTTGAAATTAAGCAAGAAAAACCTCGCGATGTTTAAAGATAATATCGCAAAACCCAATGGTATGATCCTGGTAACGGGGCCAACCGGATCCGGGAAAACAACAACGCTCTACGCGGTGCTGAGAGAGCTCAACACCCCGGAAGTCAATATTAGTACCATTGAGGACCCGGTTGAATACAGAATGCAGCGGGTGAACCAAACGCAGGTGCAACCCAAAATAGGATTGACGTTTTCTAACGGACTGCGCGCACTGGTTCGACAAGATCCGGACGTTATTATGGTCGGTGAAATTCGAGATGAAGAAACGGCCTCTCTTGCGGTAAATGCCGCTCTTACGGGGCATTTAGTGCTCTCAACGTTGCATACAAATTCCGCTGCGGGCTCTGTGCCTCGACTTATGGATATGAAAGTAGAACCTTTTTTAATTGCATCCACTGCAAACATTGTTATTGCGCAGCGATTAGTTCGGGTACTGTGCGATCAGTGTAAAAAACAATCAGTTATGGACCAAGCCATGTTAAATAGTCTTGCAGATATAGTAGACTTACCTCATATGCTTACTCTTTTACAGCAAGAAGGCATTGTAGATGCATCTGCCACAACGTGGGAAAAAGTTCCGATGTTTAAAGCAGAGGGTTGCGAAAAGTGCCATGAGGGGTACAAGGGAAGACTTGGAATATATGAGATGCTTGAAATGACCCCTTCGTTACAGAAAATGCTTACGGCAAGCGTGACTTCTGATGCCATTGAAGCAGTAGCAAAAGAAGAGCAAAAAATGGTAACCATGCTGGAGGATGGTGTGATGAAAATTGTACAAGGCATAACAACGGTGGCAGAGGTACTTAGGGTTGCAAAAGAATAGGCCTTGCCTATGAACGTATATTTGTATACAGGAAGAAATGAAGAGACAGGAGAAATGGTTTCTGGTAAGCGTGATGCTACTTCGCATACAGCGCTGGGTCAAGATTTGCTGAAGGAAGGTGTTCTGCTTACTTCATTTAAATTGCGTGAGACAAAAAAAATCTTGAAGTTTGCGCCGAAATTATTTTCTCGAGTGCCTATTTTAGAGAGAGTTCTTTTTGCGCGATACTTTGGCTTGATGCTGCGAGCGGGTCTCGATATGAAAAATTCTCTTGCAACACTTGCGAAGCAAACAAAAAACCGAACGCTCATTGATGCGATAGATGAAGTACTACAGGCAGTAGAGAGTGGTAAAACGTTGGCTGCAAGTATGCGACCATTCCCAAATGCGTTTCCTGATTTATTTGTAAGTTTTATTGAGGTGGGGGAAGCAACAGGAACGTTGCTAGAATCGTTGGAAGTTTTAGCCACGCACCTACAGAAAGAATATGAGTTGCGCCGAGCGGTGATGGGAGGAATGCTATACCCGATTGTGATTATTGGTGCTCTTTTTTCTGTGGGACTGGCGATGATGATCTTTGTAGTTCCGAAATTGGTTGAAGTGTTTGAAGGATTTGACGTAGAGCTACCTCTGATGACGAGAATATTAATTTCGTTCAGTTCATTTTTTTCTACGTATTGGTATATCGTTATTGGTGGTGTGGTTTTAATGATCGCGACTTTGCGGAAGATGTTAAAGATACCGAGTCTTCATAAGCAAATATTGCGAATATTATTGTACACGCCTATTATTGGACGTATTACTAAAGATATTAATATCGCTCGGTTTAGTAGAAACTTAAATTCACTTCTCGTGAGCGGTGTAGCGTTTACCGAAGCACTTGAAATACTCGGAAAAAATACGCCTCACTTGCTCTATGCCGATGTGTTTCAAAAAGCTCAGGTACATGTAAAACAAGGGAAAACATTGAGCGATTTTTTTGAACAGTATGAGACGCTTTTTCCTGCACTGGTTATAAACATCATGGGTGTTGGTGAACAAACGGGAGAGTTGGCAGCGGTACTCAAAGAAGTTGCTACATTTTACGAAGGGGAAGTAGAGCAAACCATGAAAAACTTGACCTCTATTATGGAGCCGGTGCTTATGATTTTAATTGGACTTGGCGTTGGGGGTTTGGCAGTATCTATTATTTCTCCAATTTACAGCTTAGTGAATGTTCTATGACCAAAGGTTTTACACTTATTGAAGTCCTTATTGCAATGTTTGTGCTTGGTGTTGTTGTGGTTGGGTTATTTGGTTTTATTACCTTAATACTAAAGTCGAGTCATGACGGGCAACGTCGAATTGTGGCTACTGCCTTAGCAAATGAAAAAATGGAGTTACTGCGAAACCTTTCGTACGATAACGTAGGAACAGTTGGCGGTGTGCCTTCCGGCCCTATTCTTCAAACCGAAGAAATTGTTCGCAATTCTAGTACGTATACTGTATCGGTGGATATTCGCTATATTGATGACCCGTTTGATGGGACAGCACCTACGGATACATTAAATACCGATTACAAGCAAGCACGCGTGGAGGTATCTTGGGATAATAATCTTTCTAAGCGTCCGGTGCTACTCATAACACAAATTTCACCAAGTGG
>CAYIHP010000013.1:11081-12876 GCA_964363175.1 uncultured Candidatus Saccharibacteria bacterium | reverse complement strand
TTTTAGCTCTATGCTTTACGCTACGAAACTGTTACTAACGCGTTACGACTACACATTTGAAGTTGACAAAATGCTACCATGAGAGTATATATCATCTATTCGGATATTCTTGTTCCTTTCTCCTAAACTGCATCATATGAAGTAGTGAAGGGGAAGAAAAATTTAAGTGAGGTGGATAATGTTAAGTTATGCGAAATTGGATTGGGAAAAAGTGGGAATTTGTTTTTGGGTGTTTTGTGGTGGAGTAATGATTTTGTTGATTATTATAATTGTCGCTGGGAACGATCATGAAACTGATCAACCAGGCATGACGGCCGAGATTGGTTATACGGACGCGACAGTGCTTTCTGAGCCGGAGTTTCAGGGAGAGTCTGGAATTGGGACGGTCTTGGTCGAATTTAAATCTCCTCGGAGGCTTGAGAAAAAAAGGATGTTTGTTGTCAAAAGCGCCGGAATAAAAGCCGGGGACAGCATTGCGATTGAAAACGTAACCTTTTTTCCCAACGGACCAGAATTCCCTTTCGACTGCATGGTCGCAGTTCCGAAGAAAAAGTAACCAACAAAGTAAGCGAAACGAACAATCGACAGCCCGCGGAGAATTTCTCCCCGGGCTGATTTTTTTATGAGAAATACGAACAAAAACAACGCTAAGCGTTGGAATTGCGATAGAGAATTAAGCTCACTTGTGATAGAATACATATATGAAAAAGCACGTACGCAAAAAAGCAAATTCTCCTACTCGCGAACAGATTGAGCGAGTAATTTTTCGTACAATGAGAATAGAGCGTCCTGGCATGACACGGTCTATTGCAAAAAAAGCGGCTACGAAAGTCCGTCTTGCAAAATGAGCGATTCAACGAAACCAGACGACGCGACAAGTTATAAGGAAACTGCATTTGGAATTATTCCGAGGGACGAACTTATCGTAAAAGAAGCGGAAGGAATCGCAAGGGGAATAGAGTATATTATTTCTCTGTCAAACAAATCATTTATTAACTCTGACGTATTGTTAGGATTACATAAGGTTTGTTTTGGCTGGATTTTTCCAGATTGGGCGGGGAAGTATCGAGCTATCAATGTGCAAACATCGACCCATACGTTTCCGGATTATAGTGATGTAAGAATTCTGGTGAAAGACTTTCTGGATGACCTTAACGAGCGGCTTCGTACTGATTTTGATTCTGTAGAGCTTATCGCCTGGGCACATCATAGGATTTATGAATACATCCGTTCAAAGACTATAACGGCAGAACTGCGCGATTATTCAGTAACTATCTTATGTTACTTTTTGGCTTACCTTTTTCTGAAATTCAGGTTGAATCCGAAGAAGAGAGAAGGCAGTATGTTTCTGCGTTAAAAACAGCAGACGAAGGAGATTTCAGTAAGCTAGAAAAACTTATACGCGATGCGATAGAGGGGTAACTAGCCGAACAAAACCAAGGCTTAGCCTTGGAATAACTCGTCTTAGTTTTGCTTGCAAAATTATAGGTAACATGCTTTAATCTGCTTGTTCTGGCTGGTATTACCATGAAAGAGCCGTGTGGCTCATTCACAATTTACGAAGTTTGTTTACGGAGGGTGTTTGCGATGAACAATTTTATTGAGCGCCTTGTTCAAGCGTATCCAAGAACGCGGATGACGATTCTTTTCTTGATGGCGCTTGTGGGGATTACCGCGGGTGCTGTTTACAGTAATGGAATTGTCTGGCTTGGATTGCTTATGGGGTGCATTTTGACCCTTTGTTGGATTTCACTGACTAAAAAAATGCCTAGTATTGGAGGCGCAGAGTTCAGTG
>CAYIHP010000013.1:0-11071 GCA_964363175.1 uncultured Candidatus Saccharibacteria bacterium | reverse complement strand
GGACCGAAAGTCGCGAGTTTTTGCGGCTGTTTGTCTCTAATAATTTGGCCGTTTTCTTTAGCATTGTTTATTTCCGCGCACGTTTTTTATAGCGACAGTGCTTCAGAAGACGGAAGAATATTGGTCATTGATGACGAATTGCAACAAAAAGGAATTCACTTTGGCGTCCCATTCTTGGAGCAAATTCGCAGTATTGCCACTCGGCAAGACGTGGGAGTCTTGGTGCGGGCAACAACGAAAGACAACATCGAGATTCAGGGGTATGTGCGCGCAAAGCTGAAGCTTGTTTCAGATGAGGCAACAATTCTGCGTGCGGTGAAGGCGCTCGTCCATCCCGACCGTCAGATTGAGAAAGAATTGGAAGCGTTGCTCAAATTCAGCTTCCGCGAGACTATCGCCGAATACGATCTTGCTGACTTGCAAAGCAATAGCCTCGTAATGGAATGGAAAACCGGTAGAGCTGTTTTAGGAAAGCCGCTCACTGCGTTTGGGGTGCAGTGGGAGGGAACGGTCGCCATTTCCGACATCCATGCATATTTCGGAGAAAAAAATCAGAAATCGGTTCTTTGAGTATTAATTCAAACCCTTCGGGTTTGCATGTGTGTGTAACAGGGTAGCGTATCGCAAGATACGTTGCCCTTTTTTATTTCCTATTGACATTAGCAGTCTTGGCGTTAGAGTGCTAATATACTATTATATATATTATGGATTATCGTCACGCACATCTTTTAAAAGGATTTGTAGAAGAATATATTGCAACCGGCAGGCCTGTGGGCTCGGAGCGTCTGCTTGAAGTTCTTGATATTTCTGTAAGCTCCGCAACTATCCGAAGCATGCTTCGTTTGCTTGAAGACGAGGGGTACATTATGCAACCTCACACATCCGCGGGCAGAATTCCAACAGATAAAGGGTATCGGTACTATATTGATCAGCTGAGTTTTAAAGAACCGAGCGAAAAGAAAGTTCGAGAGCTTACGGATACCTATAAAGAATATCGGGAAGAATATGAACGCCCAGCACGCGCTGCCGCAAAAATGCTCGCAGAATTGGCTCATGTTATGGCAGTTGGGGGATGGATGCACGATAAAGATATACAGGGCGCTGGGATGTCTCAGGTGTTTGAAAAAGAAGAAGGTGAAAACCAAGAAGCGGCAAGAGAAATATCACTTTTATTTGATAACATTGAACGCTACGCCCATGAATTTGCTGACAGTAGCTCGAATGCAGTTACCGTATATATTGGGAGCGAAAATCCTATTTTTGAAACAGAGCATACAAGTATTATCGTAAAAACAATGAGACTGCCTACGGGAGAAACGGCACTACTTCTTTTGGCAGGCCCAAAGCGAATGCCGTACAAAAGAAACGTAGCATTACTCAACGCACTTTCATCCATAATTGAACACATATGAAAAACCATGAACCAATTGAAGAAGAACCGGAAATTATTCAAAACAAAGAACAGGAATACTTAGAAGGGTGGAAACGATCTCGTGCAGATTTAGAAAACCTGCAAAAAAGAATGGCGGATACAAGGATACAAGAAAGAGCTATTTTAAAACGAAATATTGCAGAGCCACTAATTATGCTCGCAGATAACTTCAGATCGCTCATAGAGCACGCTCCCGATACGAAAGACCCTTGGACAGCAGGAGTACTCCACGTAGCCAGACAGTTTGACCAGGTACTTGAGGAATTTGGAGTTGAGCAAATTATCGAGACGGGAATAGTATTTGACCCAAATATTCATGAAGCAGTTGAAGAAGTAGAGGGGGAAGAAGGTAAGATAATAGAGTTAGTACAAGTCGGATATAAGATAGGCGATATAATAATCAGACCGGCGAAAGTGAAAGTCGGGAAGGGCGAAGGTGGCGCGAAAAACAACGATACCCCTCACCCTAACCCTCTCCCCGTCTAGGGAGAGGGGAGCGGCGAAACTAAACTCAACCATTAACATTTAAATTATATATTTTATGGCTAAAACATTAGGAATTGATTTAGGAACAACAAATTCAGCAATGGCAGTAATGGAAGGAAGTAATCCAACCATTATTGAAAACAGTGAAGGAAACCGCACAACGCCCTCTGTAGTTGCGATGAGCAAAGCAGGGGAGCGGTTAGTTGGTACGCTTGCAAAAAGGCAAGCAGTGGTAAATAGTGCACAAACTATTTTTTCTGCAAAGCGATTGATTGGAAGAAATTTTGACGACCCAGCTACACAAAAAGAAAAAGCAATGTTGCCGTATGAAATCCGCAAGGGTGGGGATGGCGGCGTAGAAATTAAATTTGGAGACAAATGGGTGCGCCCAGCAGAAATTGCAGCAATGGTGCTCCAAAAATTAAAAGCAGATGCAGAGGCAAAGCTTGGAATGACTATTTCAGATGCAGTCATAACCGTGCCCGCGTATTTTGACGACTCACAACGAAAGGCAACCAAAGATGCCGGAGCAATTGCTGGCCTCAACGTACTGCGCATTATTAACGAACCAACTGCTGCTGCACTTGCGTACGGACTAGATAAAAAGAAAGATGAAAAAATCGTGGTATTCGACTTGGGCGGAGGAACATTTGACGTATCTATTCTTGAAGTAGGTTCCGATACTATTGAAGTACTGGGAACACACGGCGATACCCATTTAGGAGGAGACGATTTTGACCAACGTATTATTGAATGGATTGTGAAAGAGTTTAAATCCACGGACGGAATTGACCTTTCAAAAGACCCGATGGCATTGCAACGCTTAAAAGAATCTGCGGAGCGCGCAAAACATGAACTTTCTAGTTCTGCAACTACAGAAATAAACCAACCGTTTATTACCACCGGCGCAGATGGTCCGAAGCATTTAGTGATGACACTCACGCGAGCAAAACTCGAAGAAATTGTTGGAGACTTAATAGAAAAGGCAATTGCATTAACAAAGGAAGCGCTTGCAGAAGCAAAGCTTACCGTGAGTGATATTAATGAAGTTGTTCTCGTGGGTGGCCAGACAAGAATGCCAAGAATTTACGATGAAGTAGAAAAGATGTTCGGTAAGCAACCTCATAAAGGTATTAATCCAGACGAAGTGGTGGCAGCAGGAGCAGCTATTCAAGGTGGAATTCTTGCAGGAGACGTAAAAGATATTTTACTTCTCGACGTAACACCTCTTACGCTTGGACTAGAAACACTCGGAGGAGTTCGAACAAGTTTAATAGACAAGAATACGACAATCCCTACGAAAAAATCTCAAGTATTTTCAACGGCTGCTGATAATCAAACATCTGTTGAAATCCATGTACTCCAAGGAGAGAGAGAAATGGCACAAGACAACAAATCGTTAGGCCGCTTCATCTTGGACGGCATACCTCCAGCACCGCGAGGAGTTCCGCAAGTGGAAGTGACGTTTGATATTGATGCGAACGGAATCTTGAACGTATCTGCAAAAGATAAGACCTCTGGCAAAGAACAGCATATTCGCATTGAAGGTACTTCTGGAATTTCAAAAGAAGAAATTGCGCGGATGCAAGAAGAAGCGCAAAAGTTTGCCGAAGACGACAAGAAAAAGAAAGAAGCAGTGGAAATTAAAAACACCGGAGAACAAACGGCATACATGGCAGAAAAGGCACTGAAAGATGCCGGAGATAAAGTAAAAGAAGAAACGAAAAAGGGAGTTGAGGCGAAAATTGCTTCACTAAAAACGGCGCTTGGCGGCTCAGATACTGAAGCAATAAAAAAAGCAACAGATGAACTTCTTGTGGAAACGCAAAAAATCGGACAAGAAATGAGTGATGCCGCAAAGGCCTCTGAGCAACCAGCAGGGGAACAAAAACCCGTTGAAGGCGAAGTAGTAGACGCAAAACCAGAAGAACCTGCAAAATAGGAAATAAAAAAGTATGCCTGAGGACTACTACGAAATACTTGGCGTTCCAAAAACTGCGACGCAAGATGAAATAAAAAAGGCGTACCGGAAAAAAGCGCACAAACACCACCCTGATAAAAAGGGTGGTGATGAGGAAGCGTTTAAAAAAGTAAGCGGTGCGTATGAAGTGCTTTCAGACAAGCAAAAACGGGCGCAGTATGACCAGTTTGGAAATACTGCGCAACACAGCGCTGGGGGCAGTGGTTTTGGTGGCGACCCATATGGCGGATTTTCTCAGGGCGGATTTACCATTAATATGGATGACTTAGGCGGAGTTGGAGATATTTTTGAATCATTCTTTGGCGGTGGCCGAAGAAGCCAAGCGGGAAGATCTCGGGGAAGTGACGTGGAAACGGACTTGGAAATTTCCTTTCGAGAATCTGCCACTGGCGTAGAGCGAACAATAGAGCATCGCATTTTTGATGTTTGCTCCACTTGCCATGGCAATGGCGCAAAGCCGGGAACGCCTATTGTTTCTTGCAAAACATGTAATGGGCAGGGAAGTGTGGTGAAAAATCACCAAACTCCCTTCGGAGCATTTAGTCAGCGCACTGTGTGTGGGTCGTGTCGCGGGGAGGGGAAAATAGCAGAAACGCCTTGTACGGTATGCAGGGGCGAGGGGAGAGAAAAAACAAATCGCAAGCTAACGGTGAATATTCCGGCAGGTATTGCCAATGGGCAATCTATCCGGCTTTCTGGAAAAGGTGAAGCAGCGAGCAAAGGAGGAGTTCCGGGAGACTTGTATGTCCACATTCGGGTAACTCCAGACAAAATACTAAGCAGAGACGGCGACAATGTGCGATCCCGTGCGAGTGTTTCATTTGTTGACGCAGCGCTTGGAATAAAGCTGGAAGTGACAACGTTACACGGTAATAAAGTTATTACTATTCCCGCCGGCACACAGCCCGGAACGAATTTTAAGTTAGCAGGAGAAGGGTTTACCCGCCTCCGCTCAGAGAGCTATGGCGAGGCAAAGGGCGATCAAATCGTTACTATTGCAGTGGAAATACCAAAAAAGCTTTCTCGTAAGCAGAAAGATCTTTTGGAAGAATTTCGCAAAGTTCCAAAAAAAGGAATGTTCTTCTAGGCTATATGCGTATTTCAGGGTATAGTATGTATAAACAATTTTATTTTTAAATTTCATCTATGCATAAGAAGTTTCTAGTGATAGGGGGAGCAGTTGTGGCAATTGCAGCAGTTGCGTTTTCCATACCTGCGCTTGCAAGTAGCGACTCATACAAGTTTCTCATCCGGGGGAATGTAACGGAAGTAGATAAAGCCAACAAAACTATTACGGTAGTTTCAACTCACACATCAGCAAATGCGCAGGACGACTTGGCTGGGGAACTGGTTGAGTTTAATACGTCTGCTGCAAAAATATATAAATGGGTAAACGGAAAGAAAGTTCGTGTGACTCTTGGTGGTGTTCCTGTTGGACATGAAGTAGTAATGGAAGGCGCAAAGCGTTCAGAAGGACGATTTAATGTAAGTAAGATAACCGTAAACGACAATGCATTTACAGTTGTTGGAATTCTTCGCAATCACAACACGAGTGACAAGACGTTAAAGGTTGACGTTTCTTATTCAAGCTACAAGAGTGCAGCTGTTGTGGATAAACGGATTACATTCCAATATGCAGGAAATACAAAATTTTATTCCCGTACAGGGGCAGAAATAACTAAAGAAGACCTTGGAGACGGTGATCAGAATATCAAGGTTGTTGGTATTGTCACAAACGGGAATAAGTGGGAGGCACTGAAAGTAACAGACGATTACGCAAAGGCGAAATAGTCTAAGCAATTATACCAACCCGCGTTGTCATCCCGCCACAAGCATGTAAACTGCTTGTGGTTTTATTTTGCCCTTTGTTCCTTACTAATCTCGAAATAAATTTCTAGGAACGCAAATAATAAGCTCAAAATAATTGGCCCGAGTAAAAATCCGAGGGGGCCAAAAAACCCAATACCGCCGAGAATAGAGAGCAGAATAAGAAACGGATGCAGCTTTGTGCCGCGCTCTACAAGTTTTGGCCCTAAGAAGTTGTCGATAAGTCCAACGGCAACAATTCCCCAAATAAGCAGTCCGCCCGCAAGAAGCGTAGTTCCGCTGAGATATAAGTAGATAATCGCCGGAATTGTTACCAGTGCAGTTCCAACACTGGGAACAAGCGCAGCAATTGCGGCAACGCTACCCCAGAGCGCTGCGCTCGGAACGCCAAAGATAATAAAGCCAAGTGCTGTTATCAGTCCTTGAATGAGTGCAACGGTAAGATTTCCTCGTGTTACGGAATTAATAGCCACCGCAAGTTTATGGAAAATAACTTCATCGTGCATGTCTTGTAGGGGGCTAAATGCAATAACGGCCTTTTTGAGCTTATGGCCATCTTTGAATACATAGTAGAGAGCAAGAAGAAATATAAAAATACTCATCAAGGCTTTTGCTGCGTTGGAAAAGAGAGACCCAGTATGCTGCAAGAGCCAGTTTAATCCTTGTTTTGCATATTGATTAACATCTACGTTAAATTCTAGTGGTACTGGAGAAAAAATACTGAGCTCCTCAATGCCCCCACTAATAGTATGGGAAATATCAGATGCATTGTTGCTCTCTGTTAAATACGTGTATGTGTCTGTTGCTTCTCGAAAAATTTGAACGCCGAGGAATGAGAGAGGAACAATTACCACAAGCAGTACGCACATGGTTGAAAACAATGCGCTTAATCCATTTCTGCCCTTTGTTCGCGTAAGTATGTTGTTGTGGAGGGGTTCAAAAACAGTTGCAAATACGATGGCTAGTATAAGGGAGAAAAGAAACGGCTGGAAAATATAATACGCAAGGATAAAAATTCCGAGCAAGAGAAGGAGTAAAAAATATAGTTCCGATTTTTGGTGGTTGATTTTCATGGTGCCTTTAGTATACACGAATACTCATTAAAAAAGTGTTTACACTGAGCGAGGACTTGCATTGCAAGGCCGAGTCGAAGTGCGCCCAGAGGGATTTGAACCCCCGACCGTTGGCTTAAAAGGCCACTGCTCTACCCCTGAGCTATGAGCGCGTATGATGTATGCGTGCTTCGTATTATGGATAAAAATGCTTATTATTGCAACTTATTAAAAAAGAAACCCCCGTAAACCAATGGGTGAACGAGGGTTGAATGTGCGTTAATACAATGTTTTGACCTATTCAGTCTTAATGACTACCTGCTGGAACAAGTTGTGAGTCTCGCATGATAGCGACGAGAGGGGTTTGTACGGTGATCTCGCTCCAAACAAAATTGCTGCCTCTCTTCGTGATTCGAAAGATGCAAAATTCTTTAAGCTCATCTCGCAGATCTGGTTCTTCGCGATAGGAGCCCAAGAGCGTTTTCATCTTCTCTTCGACTCTGCTTGGTACAACAGCGCCGATCTCTCGAGAAAATATGAGAAATCCGGCGTCGTGACCCTTGCAAAGCGAAGTAGAATGCGTTCTGCAAATGCAGGTGTGTCTCACAGTTTTGATTGACGCTTTTTTATCCTCGCAAAAACCTTGAGTCGATGAAGGGGCAAGACAATTAACACAACGGGGAAGAGGGAGTGACATACAGCCAGAATCCTTTTTAACTAAACAAGATAGGGGGATTGTTAAACAACATGTGTCGAACGACACAAAGATATTTATAGCACCCTGGTAGTCATTTGTCAAAGCGGGCTGACACTTTAATCCCTAAAAATTGGACTTGACATAATTACCATTTTAGGTATATACTAGTCAGTTCGTTTAAAAAGACTCCATAACAGTGCCAAATAGGGCATGTTTGTGGTAAAGAGAAGCTTTACGCAATACAGGTAATCGGGGTTCCCCCTCGCTCCGCCGTCAGGCGGATAGCGGGGAAGGTGCTCTGATACTCTTGAGCAAAAAGGCGGTTGTGGGGACTACTGCTCCCGTAACTTTCAATACTCTTTGCCACAAACATGCTCTTTTGTTTTGCCTTTGCAAAACACCCCGCGAAGCTTTAGCGAAGTGGGGTTGAGACATAAGCAGAGAACTTGCTTGCATAATCCTCACGTTCCTTTATAGTAACCCGTTGCCTTCATGGCAATCTGTGAATTACTTTACGGTAGTACTCAGTGATCTTTTCTCTATGAACCCCGTTTTGAAGGAGCGGGGAACATCCCAGGCATACGACCCCTGGGAGAATGTGCGTAACAAATTGTTGTGCATAGTCTCTCGTTGTCGTACTGTAAAGGAGTGAAGAATACTACAAACCAATATCGAACCCATATGATGGGGGATTTAAGCGGAAAGCTTTCGGGGAGCGAGGTTCGTCTTGCCGGCTGGGTGGCATCTCGTCGCGACCACGGTGGTCTTATTTTTATTGATCTGCGCGATAAAACAGGAACGGTGCAGCTAACATGTAACCCAAAGGAACACGAAGATGTGTGGGGTGTTGCCGAAACATTGCGCGATGAATATGTGGTGAGTGTTCTTGGGATTGTTCGCATGCGTCCGAGTGATATGAAAAATGAAAAAATTGGGGACTTGGGAACAATTGAAATTGAAGTGACGAGTATAACTATTGAAAGCGAAGCAGCGGCTTTGCCATTTATGTTGAACGATGAAGATGTAAACGAAGATTTGCGACTCAGCTATCGTTTCATAGATTTGCGTTCAAAAAAAATGCAACAAATGCTCACAAAACGCGCAGATTTTATTCATGAAGTCCGCAATTTTATGCGAGAAAAAGGATTTACCGAAGTGCAGACTCCAATCCTTGCAAACTCGTCTCCTGAAGGCGCACGCGATTTCTTGGTGCCGTCTCGCCTTCACCCTGGAACCTTTTATGCTCTTCCGCAGGCTCCCCAACAATACAAGCAACTGCTCATGGTGGGTGGGTTAGACAAATATTTTCAAATTGCGCCATGTTTCCGAGATGAAGACCCGCGCGCAGATAGGCATGCCGGTGATTTTTATCAAATTGATGTAGAGATGAGTTTTGTAGAGCAGGAAGACGTGCTTACGTTTGGAGAAGATCTCATGACGCATCTTACCAATTTTTCTGGCAAGACATTGAGAGACGCAACATTTCCACGGTTTACGTGGAAAGAATCCATGGAAAAATTTGGAGTTGATAAACCAGATATTCGATATGACTTTTTTATTACCAATATTTCTGACATCGTGGAAAATTCCGGGTTTAAAGTATTCTCTGAAGTTGTAAAAAATGAGGGCGTTGTGCACGCATTGCACGTGGCAGGTGGAGCTGAATTTTCACGAAAGCAAATTGATGCTTTTACCGAAATAGCAAAGAAGCAGGGTTTGGGCGGGCTGGCATATATGACTGTTGGCGACGAAATAGAATCGCCCATCTTAAAATTTTTAGGAGAAGATATTGCAAAACAAATTGTGGAGCGCGTGCAAGCACAAAAAGGGGATATGATATTTTTTGGAGCAGGGGAGTGGTTGTCGGTTTGCAAAGCGTTAGGAGACGTTCGTAAGGCAAGCGCACAAATACTCGGTGTTCTTGAGAGTGAAGTAATAAAAAATCAGGCAGCTTGGTGCTGGGTGGTAGATTTCCCGATGTACGAAAAAAATGCAGACACAGGAGAAATAGACTTTTCTCATAATCCATTCTCAATGCCACAAGGTGGGCTAGAAGCGCTCCAAAACCAAGATCCTAGTGAAATAGTGGCGTACCAGTATGATTTGGTATTAAACGGATTTGAAATAAGCTCGGGAGCTATCCGAAACCACAAGCCAGAACTTTTGTATAAGGCATTTGCACTTGCAGGATACTCTAAAAAGGATGTTGATAAGAAATTTGGTGGTATGATACGCGCATTCAAGTTTGGCGCTCCACCTCACGGAGGGTTTGCACCAGGAATAGACAGATTACTTATGGTACTTCTTGATGTGCCAAGTATTCGAGACATATATGCATTTCCGAAAAATGGACGCGGACAAGATTTAATGATGGAATCTCCCGCTAAGGTTGATGAAAAACTGCTGCGAGATTTGCATATCAAGCTAGATGTGAAAGAATAAGATGATGATATCGATAAAAAAAGTTCTTGGCGCAGTTCTTCTCCTATGTATAGGCGTACTATTTGGACGATACAGTGTCCCAATAAAAACAGTTCCAGATAATCTTACGGGCGAAGAGGCATTTGCAGCATCGCCATTTTGGGAAACGTGGGGCAATCTCCATGATAACTTTATTGGGACACTGGAAGACAAAAAGCTTTCATATGGCGCCATTGAAGGTATGGTGCGCGCATCTGGTGATGCGTACACGGCATTCTCTGATCCGGAAACAACAAAACAATTTAAAGATACGCTTAAGGGTAGCTTTTCTGGTATTGGTGCGGAAATGGGCGTAAAAAACGGTCTTGTTGTTGTCATTGCTCCGCTGGAAGGTTCTCCTGCGCAAAAAGCAGGGGTTAAGCCTGGCGATATTGTTGTGGCAGTCGATAAGAAAAATATTACGGAAGATATGTCGCTTGATGAAGTGGTGCGATTAATACGGGGCCCAAAAGGGCAAACAGTTGAACTGAAAGTGTTTCATAAAGATGCTGATAGCACTTCGGATATTTCGATAGTTCGAGACGATATTGCGGTGCAAAGTGTGAAGTCGGAGATAAAAGATGGAATACTCCATGTTTCTGTGTTAAATTTTAACGGAGATACTTCTGCAAAATTTTTGCAAGCAGCAAAAGATGCAGTTAAGCAACAAGTAAAAGGTGTAGTGATTGATGTGCGTAATAACCCGGGAGGGTACTTAGATTCTGCAGTTGATATATCGAGTGAGTTTATGGGTTCGGGATTGCCTGTTGTGATTGAACGAGGGAAACAAGAAACTACACATAGTTCAAGCGGACAAGGAATATTACAGGACTTGCCTGTGGTGGTTCTTATAAACGGCAGTAGTGCATCTGCTTCCGAGATTGTTGCCGGAGCACTGCAAGATAATTTGAATGCGAAAGTGATTGGTACAAAATCATTCGGAAAAGGCTCTGTGCAAGAAGTGATTGATTTAAGCGATGGCTCAAGTCTGCGAGTAACCATTGCAAAATGGTTTACGCCAAAGGGCAGATCTATCAACGAACATGGAATAGAGCCGAGCATCGTGGTGGAAGATAATGAGGAAACTTCCGAAGACGAGCAATTAATCCGAGCATTTGAAGAGATAAAGAAATAAC
>CAYIHP010000012.1:0-13927 GCA_964363175.1 uncultured Candidatus Saccharibacteria bacterium | reverse complement strand
TTTTGCGAGCTGCTTTGTTTGGGTGGATGATGTTGCGCCTAGCTGCTTTGTCGATAACGCTTTCTGCTTTCACAAGCTCTGCTAGGGCTGTTTTGCTATCTTTCGCAACAAGCGCTTCTCGAATAGCTTTCATGGCAACTCGCATTTTTTGACGCCAAACATCATTAACAGCACGTCTTCGTGCGCTTGTTCGGAGTGCTTTCTTTCCTGCATCTAGCTGTGGCATAAAAAGAAGTATCGCAAAGGTAGGGGAGAATGTCAACAGGTTGTCATCCCGGGCAGCGACCCGGGATCCAGGTCGCGTCGATTTCTCCCCCTCGTATGAGGGGGAGCACCCAAGCCCGTGAGGTTGGGGAGGGGGTTTACGCTGAGCGTAGTCGAAGCGTGGTTTTGCGTCGGATCTATCGCGACCCCACCCCTCGCCGTGGGCGAGGCGCCTCCCCTCATATGAGGGGAGGAAATACGCTCAAAAAACAGGGAAGTTACAGAAACACCTTCTTCGCTTTCATTACTTTTTCGATGGATTTTCGCACTCCAATACCAAACAATTTTTTATTTTGATCTAATAATGTAATTGGCGTGTTTATTGGAATATTTTCTGTTACTTCCACTTCCCTGCCATTTTTTAAGTTTGCGACATTGTCTTCTGCAAGCTCAATTGATTCAATATGAGATACCAGTTTTTCGAGCGGTATAAGGACTGATGTGAGGTCTTCCGGAAGGTCTTTCAGTAAAATCGCATTTTTTATAGTAAATGGTCCAATTGCGGTGCGTTCAAGCGCAGAACAGTACCCGCCAGTGCCAAGCATGTCCCCGATGTCGCGTGCAATAGATCTAATATATGTTCCCGTGCTGCATGTGACGGAAATTTTCAGTGTTGGGTAGCTATATTCTTCGAGTTGAATATCGTGAATTATTATCGGCCGAGGTTTTTTTACGATAGTCTTCCCTTCTCGCGCCAAATCATACATTTTTTGCCCCTGAATTTTTATGGCAGCATAGTCTGGTGGGATTTGGGATGTTTGGGCTTTGATCTGGTTGAGGGCGGCGAGGATCTGTTGGTTTGTTGGTGCAGTCGCATTTCCTCCCCTCGTATGAGGGGAGGCGCCTGCCAACAGGCAGGGGTGGGGTCGTAATTCGCCGCAAACGCACGCTTCGACTGCGTTCAACGTAGACCCCCTCCCCAGCTCTTGCTGGGTGCTCCCCCTTATCCAAGGGGGAGAAATCTTTCCCGTTACATCGTCCGTATCGCTGGTTGCTCCAAGCGTAAGAGTTGCCCTATATGTCTTTGGCAACAGATGCAGTTCGTCTTGGAGCCGCGTAGCGTTGCCAAGTAAAACAATAAGCACGCCCGTGGCAAACGGATCCAGGGTGCCACTATGGCCCCACTTCGCCCTGCGGGCTTCGCGGGGCAGGCCCGCAAAATGCCTTCGTAAATACCTAATAACATCAAACGACGTCATTCCCGCTTCTTTGTGAATCAAAAGTCCGCCAAGTAGTTTCACTGTATCTTTTTCCATAGATTAGGTAGTATACAGGATATGGCAAAATCAGCACTTATAACAGGAATAACGGGTCAAGATGGTTCGTATCTTACCGAACTATTGTTAGAAAAAGGCTACACAGTTCATGGCCTTGTTCAGAGAAGCGCTAATTATCAGTATGAGAATATTGAGCATCTTCTGAAGGATATTCATATTATCACTGGTGATTTGGCAGATTTTTCTTCTTTAATGCGAGCAGTAAAGGCATCTAGCCCAGATGAAATTTACAATTTGGCCGCACAATCGTTCGTAAAGGCAAGTTGGGATATTCCAGAGCTTACGGGAGATATTACGGGTGTTGGAGTATGTAGAATGCTTGAGGCTATGCGCCTGGAAGCCCCAAACGCAAAGTTCTACCAGGCAAGTAGCAGTGAGATGTTTGGAAAAGTATTAGAAACTCCCCAAAACGAGAACACGCCGTTCTACCCAAGGAGTCCGTACGGAGTATCCAAGGCGTATGGCCACTATGCTACGGTAAATTACCGAGAAAGCTTCGACATGTTCGCGTGCTCGGGAATTTTGTTTAATCATGAATCTCCTCGCCGTGGCAGAGAGTTTGTAACTCGAAAAATAGCCATTGGAGTGTCCCGTATCAAAAAAGGCCTAGATAAGCAACTAAAAATGGGAAATATAGACGCAAAAAGAGATTGGGGATTTGCTGGAGATTATGTGCAAGCAATGTGGAAGATGCTCCAACTGGAAGCTCCAGAAGATTTTGTTGTAGGAACTGGGGAAACTCATAGCGTGAAAGAATATCTTGAATTAGCCTTTGCTCACGTCGGCCTCAACTGGCAAGACTACATAGTTGAAGATCAGGAATTTATGAGGCCTGCAGAAGTAGATTTGCTACTTGCAGACCCTTCTAAGGCAAAGGAAAAACTCGACTGGACTCCAAAGGTATCGTTTGCGGAACTCGTTGCAATGATGGTTGATTCTGAAATGAAGGCCTAACATGTCTCAGCGGTCAGTCGTTATTACTGGAGGGTTAGGTTTTGTAGGAAGGCATCTTATACGCGAGCTGCAAGCCCACGCCTCGTTTTCTCGTATTATTGTTTTAGATACGACAGCTGATAATGTCCCAATAAAAGTAGAGGCGCATGCAGTAGATATTACCAAGCCGGAAACATACGTAGATATTTTACGGGACGCAAGCCCGAGTTGGATTATTCATCTTGCGGCTGTAAGTTCCGTTGGCGTTTCGTTGGCGAATGAAGATTTAACGAGAACAGTAAATGTGTTCGCAACAGAAGAACTTTTAAAACAGGCAACAGCAATCGACACGGACGTGAAATTTTTAGTTATAAGCAGTGCAGATATTTATGGCAAGGTGGATGCTGCCCCCCTCGTTGAGTTGCCTCTTTCGCAAGCCAACCCAACAAATCCGTATGGCAAAAGTAAGTTAGAAATGGAGCAAATTATAGAACAAAATTATAATAAGTACTGTATTCGCGCTCGCCCATTTCCCCATATTGGCCCGGGGCAACATTTGGGCTTTGTAACTGCAGACTTTGCTTCACAAATTGTCGCTATTGAGAAGGGAAAGTTTACCCGCCGTAGTGGCGGGCAGTCACCAGAGATACTGGTAGGAAATCTGGAGGCGAGGCGGGATTTTACGGATGTTCGCGATGTAGTGCGTGCGTATCGGCTGCTCATAGAAAAAGGAACGCTTGGTGAGGTGTATCACATCGCAAGCTCTCGCGCGTATAGCATTTCGTATGTGCTAGATACGCTCCTTGCCATGAGTAGTTCTGCTATACAGGTAAAACAAGATGCCTCTCGTATGCGGCCCTCTGATACGCCTGTATTAGTTGGCGCAATAGATAAGCTAACTGCTGCAACTGCGTGGAAGCCAGAAATTCCCATTGAAACGTCTCTCAAAGATATATTAGAATATTGGCGAAAAAGAGTGTAAGTATTTCGATATCGTCGTTCTCTCCCCCTGCCCGAGGGGGAGTTGGAGGGGGTGGGAGTTAGGGTAAAAAGCAAAGTCAATTTAAGGCTAAAATTATGCCTATATGTAGCCATCTTAAATAATTTAGTTGACAGTTCATTACATTTCGGTATATAATACGGACGGTTAGTTTGAACCTTGTTAACTAAATCAGTGCAACCTCTTCCCCCGTTCTAGGAGAATTTCGAATGAACATGACTGTTGAAACGACTGAGTTAGACACTTTTCTCGCAACCCTGCGAGAGCAAGTCCAATCTAACAAGATTACGCTCGACCAGCTTCGCTGGTTTGCAGGTCTCGATGGGGACAAGCGCAAAAAGTTGGTGCTGCCGCAAGCTGTGGAAGTGCAACAAGTATCGGCATCCATTCTTCGTTGCATCTCGGAAGATGCTGAAATTGTAATACCAGCCACAGAAGGCAAACGAACGATTGGGGACGCAAAGGAAACGTTCCTTGCCGGGATTGACGCTGACTTCAAAAACTGGGGCGCGAACAAGTCCTGTGGCGCAAGACTGGCTATACCAGTTAAAGTGCACGAAATGGCGAAAGATGCGACGTTTTCACAGATGTTTAGTTCGTTGGGAGAGGAGAAGACAAAATTCTCCTTCACCCACGATCAAATCATCACATTTTGCGAGAAGCATCGCCAGTGGCTTCGCACGGATGGTTACGGAACCTTCTTTCTGTTCGAATCCGAGAGCAACTTCTTCGTCGCCTACGTCCGCTTCGATGATCATGGTCGCCTCAGTGTGTTTGTCCTCCGGTTCGAGTATAGCTCTGTCTGGCGTGCCGGGCGTCGTCATCGCCTCTTCGTCCCGCAACTGTGACAGGTTGTCACTTTGGTCGTTGTCCCTTAGCCCCTTGGGCTCTTAGTACTTTATTGTACTTAAGAGTTCGAGGGATTTTTTTTATATATTGCTTTGTTTCTCGACGGAGATACAATACGGGGGTGGTGTTGCTTTACGGTGCGGCTACGGCTTCACTGTCAGTACCATTGAAAATCGCGATCGAGAATTTTGTCGGTTACGGCTTACAAAAGAGTGATTTCGATTTTTCATCACAACAAAAAATAGATCAGTTGGTACGGTAAACTGGAGGACTTCGACGTCCCAAATACTATACAGCCGTGTCGCAATTTCGAACGGCAGTGCCACGGATGGTTTACCGTATATTTCGTTCTTCGTCGCCAACGTCAACTTCGATGATCATGGTCGCCTCAATGTGAATGTCAACCGGTTCGAGAATAGCAATGTCTGGAATGCCGAGAATCGTCATCGCCTCGTCGTCCCGCTACTATCTGTTTCTCTCCTGCCATTTTGGCGGGAGAGTTTTGTTTTGTAATCCTTTTTTCCAACCCCCTAGCATTCGCCCAATTTCATTGAGTATTGCTGAAAGCTCGATATATTTCTGATTTGGTATATATTTATTTTCCCAAGCAAGTTGGAGAAAAAACTTTACCCCATCCAGTTTACTAATCGCTACGGTTAGTTGTGTAATTTTTTGCAATGGTGGAAGATAGAGGGCTATGAAAATGCATTCTAAGAGTTCAAGGAAATAGCTTTCAATCTTACCGCCAAGAGCAAAGCGGTGAAGACGAGAAAATTCTTTTAAAATCTCAAACCAAAGGGTGTAAGCAGCTTTTGTTTTTAACAAAACTGAGGGAGCTCCGGGGGGGGGTAAACATATATAAATTATTTAAAAGATGAGATGAAAAAGTTTAACTCAACGTACTACACTATCATAACCACCGAAAAGTTACTATCCGCCTGGGAAGTGTTTTTGTCTGGGAAAAGTAAAAAACCAGACGTTATATTATTCCAAGCAAGGTTAATGGATAATATTTTTGAACTTCAGCATGAACTTACTGCAAGAACATACGAGCATGGAGGTTATCGTGCATTTCATATCTCTGATCCAAAGCCCAGGATTATTCATAAAGCATCCGTACGCGACCGCCTGTTGCATCACCTATTATATCAAGAATTATACGCCTTTTTCGATACAAAGTTCATTTACGATTCTTACTCGTGCAGGTTAGATAAAGGTACTCACAAGGCGATGAGTCGATTCCAAGAAATGGCGAATATTGTGTCGAAAAATAATACTAAAACATGCTGGGTTTTAAAGTGTGATATTAAAAAGTTCTTTGCGAATATTGATCACACTATTTTAAAAATTATACTCGGACGATACATCCTAGATGCCGACATTTTGTGTTTAGTAGAAAAAGTAATAGATAGTTTTTACACTTCTGGGAAAGTTGGAGTTGGGTTGCCGTTGGGTAACTTAACCTCGCAACTGCTCGTGAATATTTACATGAATGATTTTGATCAATTTGTGAAACGAGCACTGAAAGTTAAGTATTATGCTCGATTTGCAGATGATTTTATTTTTCTTAGTACGAGCAAGACGCATTTGGAAAGTCTTATTCCTTCTATTGAGGAATTTTTACGTTATCATCTCGGACTTGAGCTCCATGAGCGCAAAGTATTCATGAAATCACTTGCATCTGGCATAGATTTTCTTGGATGGGTACATTTCTCGGAGCATAGAGTATTGCTGAACTCAACAAAAAGACGAATGCAGAAACGAATCATAGAGAATTCAAAGCCAGCAACAATACAATCTTATCTGGGCATGTTATCGCATGGAAATGCGCGGAAGTTGCAGGAAGAAATTAAGGTCTGGATCCCGGCTCGGGGGCCGGGATGACGATTATTTTTCTTTATACAGCGCGTAATTTCCGTACTCCGTAACTAATTCCCATGAAGGCCGAATTGTGAGCCCTGGAACAAGGGCGCGTTCTTGAGGGCCTACAAAAATATATTTCGGTTTTATTCCTGCAATGGCATCAATTTCCCCCGCAAAGTACTTTTTTATATCCTTTTCTCTATCCCACGGCATGCCGCCATGGCTCCAAATATGTGCGGGATAGCCTAAGAAAATAGTTCTTCCAGCTAAGACTACGGGTGAATTGTGCCCCGGTGCTGTCAGTATGGGTATAGAACGAGGAACGAGTGTTTGTATGTTTTTTGCAATTTGTATTCCGTATGTATCCCATTTTTGCCACGCACGGGATGTCGGCATTGCTAGTTTGTACACATCAAGAAACCCTGCCAGAATATGAATATATATACATGCAAAGACGGCAATTCTTAGTAGTGTGGAATGATGTTTTTGCAACATACTGGCAAAACACCACGTAACAAGAGGAAGAATAAAAATGAGCCAAAATACAAACAGTTTAAAATTATCCCAAGCCCAAGGTGCAAACAGGAACGTATTTGCAATAATAAAGAGACTAGTGCCAGCAAGCGCAAGTGCTTTTGCTGGCCGCGGAGCGTTCAAAAATAACGCAGTAATACTGATAGGTATATATGCGCCCGTATTTTGCGCCCAGTAGAGAAAAATATTTTTTGTACCTGCCATCCAAAATGGACCGAAGCGAAAAAACGATCCAGATGCTGAGCTGCCCTTTGTATAGAAAATAAGCTCTGGTATGCCGATAAGTAAAGCCGGAATAAAAAATTGTACCCACTGTTTTTTTACGGGGTATGCAATCAGTATGGCAAGCACGGCTACGGCAAGCGCAATAGACGCGTGTGCGTGAAATAGCGGGAGCATTCCTGCAAATACTCCTGCAACAATTGCAGTATACTTTTTTCGCATGTTTTTTGGGTGCAGAAGGATAACAATACATAAGACAAGCGGCATTCCAAAAAGCATGGCGCGTTGTGGAAGAAGAAGAGATGTGACGGGGTTTAAGAGATGAAATCCCTTTTCACTTGTTCCTACGCCAGAATAGTCTTCCGCGGGCAGAGTGTATAAAAATTCTAGGATTTCATTTGGCGTATGTGGGATATCTTGAAAAAATTGTATCCATCCAAACGTTGCGCCTCCAAATAAAAATAGTATGCATGCAATTACGCCCGCAACTTTTGACTCACTATATTGCGCTGCAAGAAGATATATCAGTACTAGAATAATTGGGACAAGAATAATTGCTGGTACGTTTACGCTTGCAGCAAGACTGGACCCAAGGACAAGCATAGTTGCGCTCACTAAATTTGCAAGAAACGGATACGTAAGCGTTTCTCCTGCGAATATGGGGTTTTCTATAGGGAGTTTCCTTTGCCCCGCAACTCCCGTAATAATTGCTCCATGCCACCCGACGTCTCCGTATGCATTAATAATTCCTGTATATATACCATCTGGTTTCTCTATAAGTAATTTATTTCCGATAACGAAAAAAAGAATCGCTGATAACATAAGAACAACAAGCGCGGCCTTATCTGTTGTATGGGTATGAAGTTTTTTCCACTGTATTGTATATGTTATTCCTATTGCAACAATGAGAAACAGTGCAAGTTCAGCTACTACGCTCACCGTTGTTATAGGGATAATATGCCCCAGTGCATAAGCAAGAGTTCCGTATGCGGATATCCCAAACATACTTCCAACAGCAAGTGTGCTTATTTTTTCTTGTAAGATGTTTAATTTAAAAAGCACAGCGATTCCTGTAAGTGATGGAATGGCGAGTACCGTTGCGGCTATGAAATATTCGTATATCATACGTATATGAGTAGTATAACCTTTTTTGGCGCAGCTGGTGGTGTGACTGGGAGCAAACATTTGGTTGCAGTTGCAGGTAAGAACATCCTCCTCGACTGCGGTACGTTTCAGGGTTTATCCGATACCAGGTCTCGTAACAGAGAATTCGCCTTTTCTCCAAGTGATGTTGATGCTGTGGTGTTATCTCATGCGCATCTTGACCATTGTGGCATGTTGCCACTGCTCGTAAAGCGCGGATATGCGGGCAATATTTTTTCCACCATGGCAACAAAAGCAGTTACCGGATATATTCTTCAAGATTCTGCCGGCATAGAAGAGCAGGATGTTGCGTATAAAAGAAAGCATCATATTGGCACTGCCGAAGAACAAACCCCCTTATTCAATAGCGAGGATGTTGAGGTAACTATGAAACGTTTTGTCCCTATTGCCTATGCGCGCAATATTGCACAAGGATGGACCGAAATTCTTCCAGGCGTCTCTGTAAAATTATACGATGCGGGGCATATTTTAGGGTCTTCTATTATAGTGCTTAAATATGAGGAGGCAGGTGAGGTCCGCCATATTGCATACACAGGGGATGTAGGGCCAATCGGAGTGCCCATGTTGCATGATCCGGAAGTTCCGAGCGAAAATATTCATACACTCCTCATGGAAAGCACGTATGGGAAACGAAAGCATCTATCAACGGAAAAAGCGGAAGAGCGTTTGGCTGCGGCTATTCATACCGTATGTAAACGCAAGGGCGTGATGGTCGTGCCAGCATTTTCGCTTGGTCGAACACAAATGTTGGTCTACACTATTCATAAATTGCTCGACGAAGGACGCATTCCACACTTCCCTATTTTTGTAGATTCTCCGCTGGCAACCGATATTACAAATATTTATAAAAGTTACACCGAGGAATACGACGAAGAAACACGAATTGATTTTACGAATGAAGGAAAGTTGCCACTTACATTTCCAAATTTAAAATACATTCAAGAGGCAATCGAATCCAAGAAACTCAACGGTAAAGAAGGGCCGTTTATGGTAATTTCAGCGTCTGGAATGATGACGGCAGGACGAGTGGTGCATCATCTTCGCAATACAATTTCCGATGAAAAAAATGCCGTATTTATTACGGGGTACCAGGCAGTTGGTACAACGGGGAGAAAAATTTTAGAAGGGGCCAAGCATATTGAATTGCATGGAGAAATGGTGCCCGTTCGAGCTGAAGTATTGCTTTTTAATGAATTCTCTGCGCACGCAGACGGAGGGCAGCTCACCGATTTTGCGTCACATATAAAAGGTCTTACAACTATTGCGTTAGTTCATGGTGAGCCAAGCGAGGCAGAGGCTTTGCAAAAAACGCTCTTACAAAAGAATGATCAATGGAACGTCAGTATTCCTTCTGAGGGCGATTCTATTTCCATTTAGGGTGATTGGGGTGCCATTGGCTGTTGTGCTCTGCAGCTTTTTTTATACTCTCCATGTTTTTTTCCATACGAAGTGGTAAATTTTTTCCGAATATTCTGTTTGCGAGCAACACTCCAACAATAAAGCCAGGACCGAACCCTATTACAAAGTAAATAAGAATAATGACGAGTGCATCAAATAATTTTGCGATTATGTCCAGAATTTCCATATATATCAGTACCGTACCTTTCCGCCTTGCATGAGTATCCAAGTAAGAACAAAACCAACGAACGTGCCCGTGAGAAACAGTGCTCCCCACAGAATAAAATGATCGGAAAATGCAACCATACTCCTATACTACACAAAAGGGTATACTTAGCGCTAGTTATGTTTATTGATATCTCTCGTCCTATCCATAGTGACATGGCCATCTATCCGGGTAATCCGTCTGTTCATATTGATGTGGTTCGAGAAGCAAGTAGTGCAGTGAGTGCGCTCAGTACAATATCTCTTGGGTCTCATACGGGTACGCATATCGACACGCTTCTTCATGTTGACCCAAGTGGAACTGGCGCGGAGGCGTATAATCTTTCACAACTGGTTGGAACGGCTGATCTTGTTGTAGTTGATACTGCGCTGAGCAGTATTTCAGCACACGACATTCCGGTAACGACTGCAACACGAGTTCTCCTGAAGACAAAAAATTCAAACACAGACATCGACATGTTTGACCCTGAGTTTGCGGCGCTTACGGAAGATGGTGCAGAAGAATTAATCCGGCGTGGCGTTGTACTTGTCGGGATAGACGGACCATCTATTAAGAAAAAAGGCGTTTCTGATAAAGTTCATGAACTGTTTTTAAAAAATAATATTGTAGTTGTAGAGGGGCTATGGCTTAAAGAAGCGGTTTCCGGTACGTATCATTTGATGTGTTTACCATTGCCAATTTTTCACACTGACGGAGTGCCGGTACGAGCAGTGCTTGATTCTCTGGAGAAAATAGACTATTGATACTGATATGCAAGTTGATCCCCTTATAGTAGGAGAGAGAAAAATCGGACCCGGTCATAAGACGTTTGTTATTGCTGAAGTAGGACTAAACCATAATGGAAGTATAGAACGAGCATATGCATTAATTGATGCGGCAGTTGCTGCTGGAGCCGATGCGGTGAAATTTCAGAAACGAAGCTTGGCAGATGTGTATCAAAAGAAAATCTTAGACAATCCCAATAGCGCAGAACAAAAATATCAGTATCTTATTCCCTTGTTAAAAGAATTTGAATTAGCGGACAACGAATATCCAAGGTTAGAAAAATATGCGCAGTCAAAGGGTATTATTTTTATGGTGAACCCGTGGGATAAGGTAAGTATGGATACTATAGAGCGCTTGCTCCATGTTCCCATATATAAAGTTGGTTCTCCTGATTTTACAAACAACGAATTGCTGGAATATATCGCGAAAGCAAAAAAACCGATGATTGTTTCAACGGGAATGGCAAAAGAGGAAGAAATTGCAGCTGGGGTGGCATTTATTAAGACGCTCGGTGTGCCGTTTGCTATTTTGCATTGCAATAGCACGTACCCAGCCCCCTTAGATGAAATCAATTTGAAATATATGGATACCTTGAACAAATATGGTGTACCGGTTGGATATTCGGGTCATGAACGGGGTATTGCTGTTTCCATTGGCGCTGTTGCCAGGGGTGCAACTATTATTGAGCGGCATATAACGGTTGATCGTGACCTGGAAGGACCAGATCATAAGGCTTCGCTGTTACCAGCAGAATTTAAAGAAATGGTTTCTGGAATTCGCGAAGTTGAACGCGCTGTAGGGCAGTCAGTTAAAAAGCTTTCTCGAGGAGAAATAATGAATCGGGAATTGCTAGGCAAAAGCATTGTTTCAAGCATATTTATCCCAGAGGGCGCGCTCATTACTCGCGATATGTTAACAACGAGAAGTCCCGCAAAAGGCTTGTCGCCACAAAAAATGGATGAAATTGTTGGAACTACTGCCCCTCGCGACATTCCAGCAGGAGACGCTCTTACGGAAGACGATCTAACCCTTTCAACTGTGGCATCTACATTTTCTTCGGAGGGTATTCCCTGGAATTGGGGGCCAGTTGTACGTTGGAAGGATTTTGCATCGTACCTTCCGTATAAGCCCGATTTATTTGAGTTTCATTTAAGCGATAAAGATTTAGATGAACCTATTCCCCGTGGGAAATATTCGCAACAAGTAATAGTGCATGCGCCAGAATATATGAAGCGGGTGTACCTTAATCCTGCATCTGAAGACTTAGAAGAACGTAAGGCAACAATTAAAATTTTACAAAAAAGTGTGGATATTGCCCGAACACTTGGCGAATCTTTTCAGGGTACGCCTAAATTTATCATTCATCCGGGCGGCATTACGCTTACAAAACATAATAATCCCAAGCATTTACTTGAATTATTTGCCGATACACTTTCTTCGCTAAAAACAGACGGCGTGGAAATGCTTCCTGAAAATCTTCCCCCTCGGCCGTGGGTATTTGGGGGTGAGTGGGTTACGAATGTTTTTATGCTTGGCGTGGAAATTCGAGATTTTTTGCAACAAACAGGCTATAACATGTGCTTTGATACTTCGCACGCTGCCCTTTCGTGTAATGCATATAATAGAGATTTACTGGAAATGATAACGATGTTGGCGCCTTTCGTAAGGCATTTGCATGTAGCAGACGGGAGCGGAACGGGTGAAGAAGGGTTGCAGATAGGAAGCGGAACGATTGATTTTGAAAAAATCTTACAGCCATTTGCCGGGTATCAGCACACTATGGTTCCGGAAATTTGGCAGGGGCATTTGCATGGTGGCAAAGGCTTCTTGCAAGCCATGAACCATTTGAAGCAGTACATGAAATAACATACGCTTAACACTATGATTGCAATACAAAAATTTGATCCGAAAGACTTTAATCGCAGTAATGCGTGGGAAGACAGGTATCGCCACATGTACAGCGCGCAGAATGATTTTTCTCAATATGAAAAACAGTCGTTCTGGCCACTGTTAGAAAAAAAACTTACAAAAAATGGCGCGTATTTAGATGCAGGATGCGGTATTGGTGGTTGGATTTTGTTTTTAGTTGATAAGGGATACGACGTGCAGGGCATAGACGCACACCCGCAGGCAGTTCGGGCGATGACAGAATATGATCCAGACTTATCAGTAAAAATAGCTCGTAGCGATGCCATTCCTGCAACGAGTGAAGTGTTTGACGCCGTTATTTCAATTGGTTCATTAGAATACACAGAAGGCGCAGTTGAACAGTCTCTCCAAGAATTTCATCGAGTAGTAAAATCCGGTGGGTTTGTATGCATTGAAGTACCGCTTGCAAATACACTGCGCAAATTATTTTATATTCCGCTGAAGCGCTTTGAGGGATTATTTAAACGCATGACCGGTCGCACTGCTACGTTCGTATATTATTTGTTTGATAAAACAGAATTTGAAGCATTGCTCAAAAAAACGGGGTTTGAAATAGAAACTGTACAGGCTCACGATTTACCAGATGCAAATAGCCACTTCGGTTTATATTCCAACTGGCCAGCACTGCGGGGAAGTAAACCATATGAATTAAACGCACTTGGCCGCGTAGTAAAAGCAATAAGCAACGCCATCTCTCCCTACGTAGCCTCTGCCGGAATGGTCGTGATTGCGAAAAAGAAGTAATTACCACGCCGTCCAGCCGCCATCTACCACAAGATTTGTTCCTGTTATATAACTGCTTGCGTCTGATGCCAAAAATACCAATGGCCCGCCCACTTCTTCCGGATTTGCCATTCTGCCAAGCGGAGCACGAGCCCCATATTTATCTGTAAATTCTTTGCCATGCCCTTTAAATACCCCGCCGAGTGTTAATGTATTTGCTCGAATGTTGTGTTTCCCATACGTTGTTGCGAGGAATTTTGTAAGCATCACTACTCCGCCTTTGGTAATAAAGTAATCAACAGGTTTTTGTGTACCTTTGGGGTATATGCCTTGGTCTGGGCCAACTACGCCGTAAATAGAAGATACGTTAATAATATTCCCTGATTTTTGTACGAGCATTCGTTTCACTGCTTCTTGCGCAACTAATGTATAGCCCAGCAAATTTACATCCAGGCTTTTTTTGATTAACTCTTCTGGGTAATTCTCAAACAGCGCAGCATTTTTGTTTGCCGACGCATCAAACTTCGGATCTATGGCTGCGTTATTTACCACAACGTCAATTTTGCCATGTTTTGCCAAAATTTGATCAAACGCATCTACAATAGATGCTTTACTTGTTACATCCAGCTGTATTTCTGCGTCTGTTCCTCTATCTGTAACAACTACCGTTGCTCCTGCTTCTTGCAATGATTTTTTAAAATATTCACCTAAAAAGCCTTTTCCGCCCGTAATAACAACTACTTTGTTTGATAGATTCATACGCTTAGTCTACCTTGGGCC
>CAYIHP010000011.1:0-14026 GCA_964363175.1 uncultured Candidatus Saccharibacteria bacterium | reverse complement strand
TTTATTGTGTTAATTAACAAAGGCTTGATTCTACTTGATAGGTCGTCAGATAACGACATTAAGCGCGCTGACGAAGAAGTTCAGGAAATTGTTACGCAAGTGGCGAGCGGACAGTTAACTGATCCTGCGCTAGTTTATCAAAAATGCGAAGCATTGTGGCAAAGAGGCGGAATTTGCAAGTATCAAGAATTCGCAATAAAAACTGGAAATCCAATATATTGTGAATATGCGGGATTTGCTATGTATAGACAAGGCGGTACTCCAGCGCAGGAATATGCTGCCCAGTGTACTGCTGAGATTTCTAATATACCAACAGCGAATTAGAAGTCACTTCTACAGATGCTCTCGCAATATTTTTGTTTTCTTTGCACCAACAACTTTTTCGAGCTCTGCATCTGGTGCAGATTTTATTCCTTTAACAGAACCGAATGTTTGAATAAGCAACTTTTTTGTTTTGGGACCGATTCCGGGAACGGTATCTAGTACGGATTTTATTTGTTCTTTTCCGCGGAGAGAACGATGATACGTAATGGTGAAGCGATGCGCTTCATCTCGCATGCGTTGGATTAAAAAGAGCGCAGGGGAGTCGTACGGCAAACGGACGGATTCTGATCGGCCAGGAAGGAATAGCTCTTCTTCCTGCTTTGCAATAGAAATAATGGGAATGTCTTTTCCGGATTTTCTGAGCGCCCTGATAGCTGATGACAACTGGCCCTTACCACCGTCTATTATAAGGAGGTTTGGTGATTTCCAGTCATCGCGCGATAGTCTTCTGGTAAGTGTCTCTTCCAGCATCGCAAAATCATTTGATTTATGCAGTGTTGGATCTAAGTCTTGATTAAATTTTATTTTAAACTTTCGGTATTCTTTTTTATCTGGCATCCCGTCTACAAATACGATCATAGAGGCAGTGGCAAGCGTACCTTGGGTGTTGGAGATGTCATACGTCTCGACTCGGAACGGATTTACTGGGTGAGGGGCTATGCTAATAGCTTTTAATAACACTTCTAGTGCCTCTTTCGACGCTCGCGCTGTTTCTTGCACGGCGCCTTGCTCTTTAAGGAATTCTTTTGCGTTTGTTTCGCCCATGGCGATGAGCGCCTTACGCACGCCGCGTTCTGGCGTCACAATTTTTACGCTTCCACTTTTACCGATCCACTGCTCCAGTACCGACGTATCTTCGAGTTGCATTGGTAGGAGAATCTGTTTCGGCACATCTTGGGCGACGGCGTAATATTGGAGTAAAAATTGCCGCAAAATATCTGCTTGCGCACCTTCTCTTTTATGTTTTAATAGAAACGTTTGTTTGCCAATTAATTTTCCTTCACGAATTTGTAATACGTTCGCAGCGCTCTGATTACTGTTTTCTGCGATGCTGATAACGTCGAACGATTCTTTGCGTGGCAAGTATACTTTTTGCGAACCTTCTAATCTTTGCACGGCCTGTAATTGATCTCGGAACAAAGCAGCGCGTTCGAACTCAAGATTTTTGGATGCGTCTGCAATACCCTGCTCGAGTGTTCGCATGATTTCTCTACGATTGCCTTTGAGGAAGCGAATGACGTGGGTAATTTCCTCTCCGGACCCCCTCCCCAGCTCCGGCTGGGTGCTCCCCCTCATATGAGGGGGAGAAATATGCGGAAAAAGCGTGTGTGGAAATATAATATCGTGCGCAGTATCTTTTTCCCCCTTGAACGGAAAAATACGTTGCAGGAGTCTGAGCGTTGCGCGTACGGAAAATGCGGAAGAGTATGGCCCGAAATACCTGGAGCCATCTTGAGTTATTTTCCGTACAGGAAATATTCTCGGCGGTTCTTCTTTGGTTATTTTGATAAATAAATAATATTTATCGTCACGCAGTAATACGTTATATGGAGGCTGATGCTTATGAATGAGAGTTGCTTCTAGCACCAACGCTTCCAGTTCCGTATCCGTAGAAATTGTGCCGAAGTCTGCGATTAATGTGATTAACTTTTCTTTAAGTGGTCCCAATTCAGCGCTTTTTGTGAAATATGACCTTACCCGAGAGCGGAGGTTTTTTGCTTTTCCCACATATAAAACATCTCCTTTTGCATTCTTGTATATATAGATGCCAGGAGTGCTTGGAAGCGATGTTATTTTGGTCTTGAGGCCGTTTTCTATCATACGGCTATACTGATTGGTTTCTTACCGTCTTTCAAGCGCAGTGATTCGCCTTCCGTGTTCACGTTGAGTTACGAGAACAGAATCTTCAATGCGTTCTACTGCGGATACAAACAAGCTTTTCATTTCATCCTTCATCTCGACCATATCCTCTTTAGTTGCAAATTTTTCCATCTCTGAGAGAAGTTCTTTTTTTACTTCTTGCAAATCTTCTTTCGTTGCGTATTGCTTGAGGTCTTTTTTTGTTGCGTACGGTTCTAATGCATTTTTTAAATCTTCTTTTGTGACAACGTTCTCAAACGCATTCGTAACCATTTGCATGCCTTCGTCAAACTCTTGTTTTGTAACGGGTTGCTGACCTTGTTTCATGTAAGTATATTATACCTCAACTTGATCTTAGGCGGAACCTTGTATATACTTCTCGTTTATGAGTAGTGAGATTGTCATCAAAGGTGCTCGGGTGCATAACCTGAAAAACGTAACGATTAAAATTCCTCGTGACAAACTCGTGGTTATAACTGGTTTATCAGGTTCCGGAAAATCTTCGCTTGCGTTTGATACGTTGTATGCAGAAGGGCAAAGGCGGTATGTGGAGTCGTTGTCTCCTTATGCTCGTCAGTTTTTGGGATTAATGGATAAGCCAGACGTAGATCAAATAGATGGGTTATCTCCTGCAATTTCTATCGATCAAAAATCAACCAGTCGCAATCCGCGCTCTACGGTAGGCACGGTTACTGAGGTGTACGACTATTTGCGATTGTTGTACTCCCGAACTGGAACTCCGCATTGCCCAAGTTGTGGCAAAGTTATAACACGCCAAACAATGAAAGAAATCGCGACGAAAGTATTCTCGTTCCCGGTTGGTTCTAAATTATTAATCTTGGCTCCAATTATTCGCGACAGAAAAGGCGATGGACGTCTTGCTATTAAGGATGCTCGCACAGCAGGATATGCGCGTGTTCGTGTGGATGGAACAGTATACGACTTAGAAGAAGCCAGCGCATTGTCATTGAATAAGCAGAAGCGGCATACGGTTGAAGTGGTGGTAGATAGATATTTTTTAGATGCAAAGCCAGACAAATCGCGCTTGCTTGATTCGTTAGAAACCGCAACAACAATTGGTGGAGGGCTGGTTATTATTGCGAATACAGAAACAAAAGAAGAAACATTGTTTTCACAAGAGTTTGCGTGCGTTGATTGTGGAGTGAATGTGGCAAGTTTAGAGCCGAGAGATTTTTCTTTTAATTCACCGCATGGAGCATGTCCGGATTGTACGGGGCTAGGAACGAAGCAAGAAATTGATGCAGATCTCGTGATGCCAAATAAAAGTTTGAGTCTTGCTGAGGGTGCTATTAAGCCATGGAGTAAATCGGGAAGAAGCCGCTGGTACGATAAGATGCTTGAGGCACTTGCAAAAGACCAAGGATTTGCCTTGGATGTGCCGGTGAAAGAACTTTCCCAAAAAGACATAGAAGCAATTCTCTACTCTGAAGATAAGGCAGTTGCTGTGCGAACGCTGCGAGGTGTATGGAATACTACGTACACGGGAGTTATTCCGCAGCTCATGAAGCGGTACAAAGAAACAGATTCGGACCATGCGCGCGCTGAAATTGAACAGTTTATGGTGGAGCGCGATTGTCCTACGTGCAAAGGCAAGCGTCTACAACAAGCGCCACTTTCTGTTTTTGTGGGAGGAAAATCTATTCACGATGTTGTGGTGATGTCTATTGTTGAAGCGTTAGATTTTTTCAAAACACTCCAAAACGGAAAGAACGAAACGTTTGGAAAACAAAATCAACAAATAGCATCTCAGGTATTAAAAGAAGTTATTTCTCGCCTTACGTTTTTGTACGATGTAGGGCTTTCGTACTTAACATTAAATCGTCGTGCAGGAACGCTCGCGGGCGGAGAAGCGCAGCGTATTCGTCTTGCAACACAAATCGGTTCTGGGCTTGTTGGGGTGTTATATATTTTAGATGAACCATCTATCGGGCTCCATCAACGAGACAATAGCAAGCTGATTAAAACATTAAAAAATCTTCGCGACCTGGGAAATTCTGTGGTGGTGGTAGAGCATGACGAAGAAACAATTCGAACTGCAGACCAAGTTATAGACGTGGGTCCTGGCGCGGGTGCGCACGGAGGAAAGATTGTGTTTCAAGGTACGCCGAGCCAGTTAGTAAAAAGTAATACGTTAACGGGTAAGTATTTGTCTGGGCGGCTCTCTATTCCTTCTCCAAAAACATATCGCAAAGGAAATGGAAAAAAGTTGACTATAGTAGGAGCAACGGAACATAACTTGCGGGATGTTACCGTAGATATCCCGCTCGGAAAATTAGTATGTTTAACAGGAGTGTCCGGTTCAGGAAAATCTACGCTCGTGAATGATATTCTCTCGCAAGTTTTAACGCGCCATTTTCATCGGGCTAAAACGCAACCGGGAAAACACAAAGAAATTTTAGGACTGGAACATTTAGATAAAGTAATTACCATTGACCAGTCACCAATTGGCAGAACTCCACGAAGTAACCCCGCAACATATACAGGGCTCTTTTCTCCTATTCGAGATTTGTTCGCCGCAACGGAAGAAGCGAAAATTCGCGGATATAAAGCAGGGAGATTTTCGTTCAACGTAAAAGGCGGACGATGCGAAACGTGTCAGGGTGATGGGGTTCTCAAAATAGAAATGCATTTCTTGCCCGATGTATATGTGCAGTGTGATGAATGTCATGGGCAACGGTATAACCAAGAAGCATTAGAAATTGAATACCGCGGAATGAATATTTTCAAAGTTTTGGATATGACAGTAGAACATGCGCTTACGTTCTTCCATGCAATTCCATCTATTAAAGATAAGTTACAAACACTGCACGATGTAGGGCTCGACTATATTCACTTAGGGCAAAGTGCAACCACGCTTTCTGGTGGAGAAGCGCAGCGTATTAAACTGGCGACAGAGCTTTCACGCCGCGCAACAGGCAAAACGTTGTACATATTAGACGAACCAACTACGGGGCTTCACTTTGATGACGTGTATCGATTACTCGCAGTGATTCAAAAATTAGTAGACAAAGGCAATAGCGTGTTAGTGATTGAACATAATTTAGATATCATTAAATCCGCAGACCATATTATAGACATGGGTCCAGATGGGGGCGATAAAGGTGGCTACGTGGTAGCAGAGGGCACTCCGCGCGAAGTAGCGCAAGTTAAAGAAAGTCATACTGGGCAGTATTTGAAAAAGATGCTGTAGGGGGTCATTTCTCTTGTGGTACAATTTCTGTATGAATTCTCGGTCGGTATTTGTTGGTATTTTTCTTACATGCATTATTGCCTTAGCGGCGTTTGTACGGTTATACGACATTAAAAATTACCCTGCCGGATTATTTCCCGATGAAGCGGCAAACGGGGAAGATGTGCAGCTTATTTTAAGTGGTGATACGCGCCCATTTTATCCAAGAGGAAATGGACGGGAAGCAATGTTCTTCTATTTGCAGGCAGCGTTTACAAAAACATTTGGAATTGGTGTGTGGCCAATGCATGCGGCTTCGGGAGCGGTGGGAATTGCAACAGTAATTGCGATGTATTTTGCAACGCGTGTATATTTCGGAAAATTAGCAGGGCTCATAGCTACGCTATTTCTTGCAACCAGTTCTTGGCACATTGCGTTATCGCGCACGGGATTTAGAGCAATTCAAATTCCACTTGTTATTTTATTATTCACCGCATTTGTCGGATATGCCATTAAGGCAGTGAAAGAAAAACGAATAGCTATTTCTTATATGTATGCCGCACTTGCGGGTATTGCATTTGCGAGCGGTTTTTATACGTATATTGCATACCGAACAATGGTAGGAGTTATTCTTGGAATTGTAATTCTTATGTTGCTTGCGGCGATGCATCCGAAGATTGGTTTTCCGCACGGCAAGCGATACGGAAAACAAACAGTGTTCGCATTGCTTACCGGCCTCATCGTGTTGCTTCCTCTTATTTTCTATTTTGTGCAACACCCGAAAGATTTTATTGGCCGCGCAGGGCAAGTGTCTATATTTAGCCCAAGTTTGCAAAAGGAATTTGGCGGAGGAACGTTGCTGGGTACACTTATATATTCCACCAGGCAAACAGTTCTCTCACTCTTTTATTTCGGTGACGAAAATTGGCGGCATAATGTATCCGGGTATCCGTTATTAAATCCACTTGTTGGCTTCTTGTTTGTGCTGGGAATGCTGTGGGCTATTAAGGGTACATATGATGTAGGCAGGCAAATACTGCGAGGTAGCGAAGTGCATTTGGGAATGATATATCCGTATTTGTTGCTGATTATTTTTGGAATGATGTTGCCCGTGATTGCTACTGCTGAAGGTATGCCGCACGCACTCCGAAGTGTTGGACTCATTGCGCCACTGTATATTCTTGCGGGTACTGCGGGTGCGGTGTTTGTGCGGTGGAGTATTGTATGGGGAAATAAGTGGCATCTTGCTGGGGTTGTATATGGAATTGCAGGCGGGCTTCTTATTGTTTTTTCTGCATATGGCCCGTTACTGTATTTTATAGTTTCACGCAATAGTCCGGAGGCGTATAAAGCATACAGGGGAGACCTTACTGTTGTTTCCGAATATATAAATCAATACGTAGCAGATCATAAAGACAGTCCTCGTCCATACCTTGCCCTTGATTCATTTTTTGTGCAGAGTGTTCATTTCTTAACCAGTGTTGCTGCTCATGAATACGGCAGCCATCCAGATGAAGCGCTCCATAAATATACGCTGCTTGACCCTGCAACAAGTGACCGTGTACTCGTGAAGCCAGGTGAAGTTATTATTTTTACACAATCTACTATTCCTGATGCTACTCGATACGAGCAATTGTACAAGAATTCTATAACGCTCCTTGAGCTTAAGTTGAATAAATTTGGTGAAGAGGTGATGCGCGTATATACGGGCAAACCCGTTACTCCTGCCAAGCAAGAATTTGATTTGGATGCGTGAGGATACTACACTCGAGCAGTCGATTTTGGATACCATTCGTTTTTTTGATTTGTACGATATGCCACTGACTGCTACGCAGATATGGCAAAATCTGATTGTTGCAAATAGCCACGACGAACATTATGTGTTGCTGCGCGAAATACAACACGCAATTTCAACATCAATATTTCTTCGAGAAAAAATAGAAACAATGTGGGGATATAGTACGCTCATAGGGCGACAAAATTTAATTGAAAAAAAACTCCGTCGCCACGCTATTTCTCAAGATAAATGGAAAATAGTGAAGAAGTGCGCGCCGTTTCTTGCATGCGTTCCGTTTGTGCGCGCGCTTGCGGGGTCTGGTTCTCTTGCGGTTGATAATACGAAATATTCGAGCGATTTAGATATTTTTGTGATAGCACGTGAGGGCAGAATTTGGACGGCACGGTTATTTTTGCTTTGCGTATCGGCTCTCCTGGGGAGGCGCCGCGTATATGGCGAAGCCCATGCGCCAGATATGCTTTGTATAAATCATTACATAACAAACACGTCGCTTGTAATTTCTCCTGATATTCAAAATGTTTGTATGTCAATGCAATACGCTTCACTTGTTCCCATATATAACGATTCATTGTTGAGGGTATTTCATCAAAGAAATAGCGGGTGGATGAATAGATTTGTGCGAAGTAGTTCTCGTCCGCACGCAGCGCATCAATATGAAATACAGCTGTTTGGTGTATTTGCTTTTGTGAAAAACCAAGCAGAACAACTGCTACTTGAGCCCATGGGGGATATGCTTGAATATCTCGCTGAATATTTACAGCGGTATGTCATCAGTCGCCATAAAAGTTCTCGTGGAAGAATAGTGCTTTCGTATCACGAACTGGCATTTCACCCGGACACAAAGGTGCCGGCGATGGTGCAGGCGTTTGGTGATTTTTTTGAATCTTGACATTTTATAGAATCGGCATATTCTTCTGTAATTGTTCTTTGGTCATTTCAGGGAAAACTTTACGGAGAATGGGCATGAATTGCGTTCGTGTGAACCGCTTTAACGCGGTTTTGACAGAAAGTCAAAAGCGCCATCATGGTGCAACTCAGGGTATTCTTGATTTGTTTCAGAGTCACTGGGGAACCAGTTTTGTGCACAGTTTGACTGACAAGTTTTTGGAACAGGAGATGGACGTCTGTGCTTCTCATTATAGTCTTTCGAAGACTGTTGAGGCGGATATTTCTATCCGCATTAATCTGCGACCGTTAGGGGAAATTATTCTCAGCAATCTTGCTGACGGTGAATTTTTTCTGTCAGTTTTGGACGTTGCAAGGTTGCTCAAGCCAGATACACAGTTTCTTCCTGACCAGTTGGTGCTCGTTTGTTGTGGCAGTAGTTGTTATGTGACTCCTGAACAGTTTTCGAGACTTGTTCTGGTAGGACAAGACAAGATGTTTCCGAAACTTACGCTCACGACAACGGACGGAGCACGGAAGCTTCGACTGGATGCAGTCGAGTCTGGAGTTTTATTGGAAGGTGCATTTGTTCCAGTGGGTATATTGTCTTAATCTCTCAGAGAAGAAGGCGACTCACGAGGCTTCTCGGCAATTTTGCCGGGGAGCCTATTTTTTTCTCTTGACGCTTAGCAGTCGTGGGGATAGACTGCTAGATAGCTGTTTGTTTTAATTAACTGATAAATTATTTAAATACATATGAACATTCATCCATTATTCGATAAAGTAGTTGTGAAGCCGCTTACAGATAAAGAAGTTACTGCATCAGGAATTGTACTTCCGGATAGCGTAAGCAAAGAAAAACCGATGGAAGGGGAAGTAGTTGCTGTGGGGTCTGGAAAGCGAATGGATAATGGCACTATTGCTCCAATGAGCGTAAAGGTTGGTGACAAAGTATTGTTTACAAAATATGCACCAGATGAAGTGGAAGTGGATGGAGTGGATTATCTCGTAATTGACGAAGATAAAATCCTCGCAATTGTTACGAAGTAACACCCGCCGACCTGGCGGGCAAGCGAGGATCCTTATCTTGGGGGTCGGGATGACAAATAACTTATTTATTACTAATTACATATGCCAAAACAAATTCTTTTTAACGAACAAGCGCGCGAATCTCTTCGCCGCGGAGTAGATAAATTAGCGAACGCAGTAAAAGTAACGCTTGGCCCAAAAGGCAGAAACGTTGTACTGGATAAAGGGTACGGGGCTCCAATTATTACCAATGATGGAGTAACTATTGCAAAAGAAATCGAACTTCCCGACAAAATTGAAAACATGGGAGTAGCGCTTGTAAAACAAGTTGCAGAAAACACAAACGATGTTGCCGGAGATGGTACTACGACTGCAACGGTATTAGCACAAAGTATGTTTTCAGAAGGACTCAGGCACGTGGCTGCTGGGGCAAATCCAATGGTACTTCGCAAAGGAATGGAAAAGGCGACAGAAGTTGCCGTTGCTTCATTGAATGAGCAAACACGGGACGTAAAAGGAAGAAACGACATCGCTCAGGTTGCGACTATTTCTGCACAAGACGAAGAAGTAGGAGTACTTATTGCAGATGTTATGGATAAGGTTGGAAAAGACGGGGTTATTACCGTAGAAGAATCTCAAACACTTGGAGTTGAATCTGAGTATGTGGAAGGTATGAACTTTGATAAAGGGTATGTAAGTGCATACATGGTAACGAACACGGAAAAAATGGAAGCAACTATGGAGAATCCTGCTATTTTGCTTACAGACAAAAAGATTTCTGCCATTGCGGACATTCTTCCCCTCTTGGAAAAAATGATGCAAGCAGGCAAAAAGGAGCTCGTGATTATTGCGGAAGATGTAGATGGAGAAGCGCTTGCAACGCTTGTTGTAAACAAGCTTCGTGGAATATTCCATGCAATAGCTATTAAAGCTCCGGGCTTTGGCGACCGAAGAAAAGAAATGTTGCAAGACATTGCAGTAATGACTGGTGGAAAAGTTATCTCAGAAGAAGTGGGGCTTAAGATTGAAAATGCAGTACTGGAAGATCTTGGTCATGCAACAAAAATCATTGTTACAAAAGATGAAACAACAATTGTTGGAGGAAAAGGAAATGCGCAAGATATTGAAGCGCGCGTGGCTCAAATTAAAGCTGCACTGGAAAATGAGAAGTCTGATTTTGACAAAGAAAAGTTGGAACAACGCCTCGGAAAGCTTGCGGGTAAAGTTGCTGTTATTAAAGTAGGCGCGGCTACAGAAACAGAACAAAAAGAAAAACAGCACCGAGTAGAAGATGCAGTACAAGCTACTAAGGCAGCAGTTGCGGAAGGTATAGTTGCCGGAGGAGGCCTTGCACTCTTAATTGCAGCGGATGCACTGAGCAAAGAAATCGATAAGGCTGAAAATAAAGAAGGCGCAGTAAACCGAGATTACGTAACGGGTATGCAACTGGTGATGCGAGCGCTAGAAGAGCCTGCTCGCCAAATTGCACTCAATGCTGGCAAAGAAGGTTCCGTAATTGTGGAAGAGGTGAAGCGCCATACCTTTAAACTTGGATACAACGCAGCAGAACATACCTATGTTGATATGTTTGAAGCTGGAATTGTAGATCCGAAAAAAGTTACGAGGTCTGCGTTGCAGAATGCTTCTTCTATAGCATCTATCATGCTTACAACAGAAGCAATTGTTGCGGAGCTTTCGGAAGAAAAGAAAGATCATGCACCATCTGGAATGGGTGGCGGCATGGGCGGAATGGGCGGTTTTTAGCTTCGTTACCCGCCAACACGGCGGGCAGGGCTGCATTAGCTTGCAGAACTATTGCAAAACCTCGTCGCGAGAGCGACGGGGTTTTGTGGTATTATATGAAAATATGGCAGAAGATAACGACATTACGGGAATAAAATCCCACGTACTTAGCGCAGCGCTTTCGTATATGGGAATTCTTGTGCTACTTCCAATTATTTCAGGGGCTATAGCAAATCCATTTGTAAAATTTCATGCAAAGCAGGGGCTCGTATTGCTTGCAGGTGAAGTGTTTGCAATATTGGCGTCATATTGGGTTTCGTATATAGGCGGCATTTTATTTTTACTCATGCTGCTGCTTTCTGTTGCGGGGCTGTATTCTTCGCTCCAAGAAGAAAAATGGTATATTCCAGGCATTGGATTTATTGCGAATCTTTTTTCTTTGTAAATTTTTTGTATGCATAAAAGAACAGCAATAGTATGTACTATCGGACCAGCATCTTCTTCTGTTTCTGTTTTGCAGAAAATGATTTTTGCCGGAATGAACGTTGCAAGAATAAATTTTTCCCATGCTGACCATGAAAGCAATTTGGAACTTGTTGAGCATGTTCGTGCTGCGTCAGAAGAAACTGGTATTCCCGTTGCAATTTTGCAAGATCTGCAAGGTCCAAAAATTCGCGTAGGGACGTTGCCCGACATTGGCCTTGAGCTAAAAGAGGGAAAACTAATCCAGCTTCAGGCAGGGGTGCAGCATGCCGACAAAGGCACTATCCCTGTTCCCTATGAAAAATTTACATTTGATTTAGGGAAAAGCGATCGCATTTTATTAGCGGATGGAACGATGGAGCTTGAAGTTGTGGATGTGCAGGGCACAATAATTGTTGCAAAAGTATTGTTGGGCGGAGTTCTTATTTCACATAAAGGAATAAACGTTCCTACCGTGACGCTATCTGTTGAATCTATGACAGAAAAAGATGATGAGGATTTGGCGTTTGGGCTCAAGCAAAATATTGATTTTGTTGCACTTTCATTTGTGCGCAGTGCAGAAGATGTTCGCGCACTGAAAGAAAAAATTGCAAAGTGGTTGCCCTCTGGCTGTGAGCCTCCGCAGGTTATCGTGAAGATTGAAAAGCATGAGGCGCTTGAACACTTCGATGAAATATTAGCAGAAGCAGACGGTATTATGATTGCTCGTGGAGATTTGGGAATCGAAACGCCGGTATCACGAGTTCCTATTCATCAAAAAGAAATCATTGCAAAGTGCGTTGTTGCGGGCAAGCCCGTGATTACCGCAACGGAAATGATGGCGTCTATGGAATTTAATCCCAGGCCTACTCGTGCCGAGGTTTCTGATGTTGCCAATGCCGTTATAGACCATACGGACGCAGTGATGCTTTCTGGCGAATCTGCGATGGGGAAATATCCTACGCAAGTAGTTGCTACTATGGCGGAAATTATTTCACAAACGGAAGAATCTCCTCTTGACGCCCTGTTACCATTTGAAACATCTAGTGGAGAAACTGTACCATCTGCTGTTGCTGCCGCAGCCGTTTTGCTTGCGCGCCATATTAATGCAAAAGCTATTTTAGTAACTACTGCTTCGGGGTATTCTGCCAGGCAAGTATCCAGGTTTCGTCCGGAGCTTCCGATATTTGCTGCAACACCAAGTCCTCGAACCATGCGCCAGTTGTTGCTATCTTGGGGGGTCATACCGTTTTTGGCAGAATCTGGGTACGGGCATCCGGAAAAAATGATGCAAGAATCTCTTACTATTTTGCAAGAAAAATATGGTATCCCAAAGGGTTCAAAAGTAGTGGTTATGTCTGGGTTGCTCCAAAAATCCGGAGATATTTTTGACTGCAGTATTCGAGTGCGGGTTTTGTAGCTTTTCCGTTCGCACAACGGAGTAGTCTTTGCTGTTGCATAGTATGACAAATTCTGTCAAAGTCATATAGGAAGCGTGCCGGAGCGGTTGAACGGGCTAGTCTTGCCCGCCAGAGGCGGGTCCGCCCTTGGCGGAAAAACTCACCTTATGAGATACTCCATTCGTGGCTTGCTGTTATGTTCTTTATAGTGCAAAAACAAATAAACGATACGTTGGATCAAGCAGAGAAAATGACCCTAGGGTACGACTACTGAGTCACAATTCTGGCAAAACAAAATCCACAAAAGCAGGGAGACCTTGGCTTGTTATGTTGCATGAGCAATATAGTATTTATACAGAAGCACGAAAAAGAGAGCTATTTCTAAAATCTGGGCAAGGTCGTAAGTGGCTAGATTCTAAAAGTAATACACGGAGAGATGACCGAGCGGCTTAAGGTGATAGTCTTGAAAACTATTGTACCGAAAGGTACCGTGAGTTCGAATCTCACTCTCTCCGCCGCAAGCTTATTGGTTTACAGTCTTAATTGCTAAAAACATTTATGAGATTTTATTTATCTTCCTACAAACTTGGAAACGAACCTGAGAAATTAAAAGAATTGGTTCCAAATGGAAAAATTGGGTACATTCCTACTGCATTGGATTTTTCTAGTGCAGATCCAGAGAGGAGAGCTGCACATATTGAAAAGGATATGAGTTCAATCCGTGAGCTTGGTCTTGAATGTGAATTAATAAATCTACGCGATTATTTTGGAAAACAAGATGAACTAAAACAGAAACTCGAAGATCTTGGTGCAATTTTTATCAGTGGTGGAAACGTATTCGTGTTACGCCAAGCAATGAAATTAAGTGGTCTCGATGAAATCCTAAAAGAACTGCAGAATAATCAAGATTTTCTTTACGCTGGTTACAGCGCTGCCGGATGTGTGCTTGCACCCAGCCTAAAAGCATACGAGATTGTTGATCCAGTTGATACGCCTTACATCGAATTGAAAGATGTAATTTGGGAGGGTCTAGGATTTGTAGATTTTGCTTTTATGCCGCATTGGAATTCAAATCACCCAGAGTCTGCACTGATTGAAAAAGAAATCGAATATTGTGAGCAAAATAATATTCCTTATAAAGCAATAAAAGACGGCGAAGTTATCATAATATAGAGGTGATTCCGAGAACTACAAAAATAGTCAGATTACCTATGGTAATATGAACATATGCTATCGTTCATAAAATTTATTCGTGAGCAGGGAGGAGTTGGTTTTGCAATAGGCTTTATTTTGGGCGGTGCGGTTTCAAAATTAGTGGCCTCACTAGTAAGCGAT
>CAYIHP010000010.1:0-15075 GCA_964363175.1 uncultured Candidatus Saccharibacteria bacterium | reverse complement strand
GCATAAACGTAAGTGCAGGGTCATCCAGTACGTTTGGCTGAAAAATATCTTCACGTACGCCCGTCATTGCAACCTTTATACGCTCAAGGGTTGCTTTGTCGGGCTGATAAACTTGAGCACATGACTGACAAACCACCCGAACAAGGCGCTGCGCAATGACTAAATTGAGCGCAGGAGCCAACACGTACGGTCGAATTCCCATGTCTATAAGGCGAGGTACGGCGCCCGCAGCATCGTTTGTGTGGAGTGTAGAAAATACTAAGTGCCCAGTAAGAGCAGCATGCACTGCTGTTTCTGCAGTTTCAACGTCTCGCATTTCACCGACCATAATCATATCTGGGTCTTGCCGTAGAATGGAACGAAGCCCAATTGCAAAACTATACCCCGCATCCGCATCTACTTGCGTTTGCTCAACTCCGGCAATGCGATATTCAATTGGATCTTCTAATGTAATTATTTTCAGTTCCGCATTATTTACTTCTCGTAAAAAAGATGCCAGCGTTGTTGTTTTTCCAGAACCAGTAGGGCCTGTAATTAAAATCATGCCGTTCGCGCGCTTGAGTTCCTCGTTCACAATACTCAAATCACGATTTTTCATGCCAAGCGCAGAAATGGTTACAGCTTCAGATCTCCTATCGAGTAATCGAATAACAATATTTTCTCCATTGCCCCCGGGCAGAGTTGAAAGACGCATATCGAACGTTTCTTCCCCAATACGAAGCACAAAGCTCCCGTCTTGAGGAACGTCTCGAACATTCAGCTTGAGTTTTGCCATTACTTTGACGCGAGATAAAATAAGTGCCCAGCCCTCACGGTCAAATGAAGTTAAATCTTGTAGTACCCCATCAATACGAAAGCGAAGTCGTGCTTGTTTCTCTTTCGGCTCAATATGAATGTCTGATGCCCGCAGCCTTACTGCGCTTATCACAATCGCGCTCAATATTTCTGTCGGAGGCATGGTGGTAATGCGAAGCCCAAGTTCTTCCAGATTTTTCAGCTCCGTAGAAAACGCATCCGCATCTTGCTGCTTAATTTTGAGTTCTCCTTGTGGGTCGCCCCCTTCGGCAACTTCCCTTCTATACCGAGCAATTGCTGCGGAAATACTGCGTTTGGAAACTACATACAGATGAGGCGCATACCCTACAAGAGCTTCTACTTGCTTCACAAATTCCTGCACCCCCTTCGATACAGGGTCAACAACGCCAACACGAACGTCTGCTCCCTGTTTATAGAAGAGTACCGCTTGTGCACGAAGAGAATCTTGCTTGGGAACCCGCTCTAACACGTCGGAATCTATCGGAAATACCACTAAATTAATATACGGGAGCGACAGCTCCTGCGCTTTATGCTCGGCAAGGCGCTCTTCTTGTCCTTGCGAAAAAGTGGAGAGCCGTGCCCCAAGCTCCTTATGTTGCTCTGCTTCAGAACGTACTGGATCAAATGCCATACGCCTATAAGTATGCCCGAAATACTTGGTTCATTACAGCATCGTCGTGCACCAGCACCGGGCGCGGCACTGCATCTTTTGATTGATCGGGAACATCTACTTTTCGAACTACGTTGATGCGTTCTAATGTATATGCATGTTCATCTGAAGAAAAATCCACCCACGCCTGTCCCGGAACTAAAGGAACATCTGCTCTACCAGCATTTGCCACAACCAAATCAACCGGACGCTTTAAGTAAGACTCATATACTCGTACAAAATCTTCCCCAGACCAGCCAACGGTATGAAGCGGCGTAGTAAGTAGTGTCATAACTACGGTAATATGCGCCTTACTAGATTGAAGCGCCTCTGCATTTCCAAGTGAAAGCGATGCAAGTGTAGGCAAAATAGATCCGTACGTGTGCCCAGGAGCAATAATAATATGGGTCGCTGATGAGAGCGCTTTCTTTGCTCGAGGATTAAGCGTTGTATCTTGATTTTCAAACCGTACACGTATATCTTCCGGTTTCCAGGTTGGATCTGCCTGAACATCCACATTCCAAGAAATAAAATGCTGGCCACTCCCAAGAAGTTTTTGCTGGCCATCTTTAGTAAGCACTACCTGCTGATTTAATGGCCTAAGCGTTGTAGGTATAACACCAGCATATTTTGGAACCTGAAGAACACGGGCAAACGTAGCTATGGCAGTATCAAGATCAGAAGTTAGCTCAAGAGCAGCAAGAAGAGCATTTCGCAACGTATGTCCTGAAAAATCACCGTTCCCAAAACGGTATTCAAGAGCTTTCAAAAACTCATCTCCGCGAATATCGCCACGCAAAGAACTTAACGCAAGTAAGCATCTTGTAACATCACCCATTGCACCAACTTCGTATTGCTCTCGTAATCTCCCAGTTGAGCCTCCGTCATCTGCCATATGCACCAGTGCATGCAGGGATTTTATTGATTTATCTTGTAATAACGGCACAAGAGCGGATAAAAGCCGTGAAGTTCCATTTCCGCCCCCCAAGATAACAACTTTTTTCATGTTATGAGCGTACATCGCCTTTACCTTTTCTGCCAGATTCTTTCTTTATGACGTATTCCGCTTACAAGCTGTAATACAGCAAGGCTTAACCAAAAGAATACAAATATTCCTTGTCGAAGCGTAAACATGTTTGGAGAATTACCAAGAGACACCACGCTCCGAGAAACAACCCCTTCTGGCTTAGCCTGTTCTACCCAAGGTAGTGAACTGGGCGAAGCAGCAACTGCGGAAAGTACGCGCGGCAAAGCTTGTACTTTTGCTACTGATACTTTTTTGGCGACCTTCGGTTTTGGTGTTGGGGTAAGTATTTCTTGTATACTTATTGTGTTCTCTTTTCCGGGGGTAATCATATCACTCCACTGCCACTCACCGTTCGCATTTTTATTATATGACTGCCCTTCAATTATTTTTTCGTCATACGCAGCTTCCGAAATACTTTTTTTGTTTGGATCAAACAACTGCACACTGTCCTTGTCATTATTTAATGCAATCTTTGTTTTTGGGCGAAATAGTACAAGAATTTTTCCTGGAGCTATACTATCTTCTTTTGTAAATAAATATGGCGCACTTCCTCCATCTCCATCATCAACTGAATATCCAAAAAGATTTATATTTCTCTTATCTAGGCTTTTTATTTCAATAAATTCTAGCTCAGTATCTTCGCCTTCTGGGTTCGGGAGGAATTCGTTAATAACAATTTTTGTAGAAAAATCATATGTGACTTTACTCTCTTTTTCCGTATCTTCATCTGCTTCTGGTTTCGGCGTAGGTGTGCCTGAAATAGAAATAATGTTTGCAGCGCCGGGTGTTAGACTAGAACTTTTTTCGTATTTTTCCGCATCAGTTTTGTTAAACGAATGTGCCTCTTTCGCATCTGAATACGGTACATCATCCTGCACAATCGTATCTGGTCGGATCAATCTTACGTGATCAATATCATTGTTCAATGATATTTTTGTGAGCGTTCTATACACAACAATAAACCCATGCGCCGAGATTATTGTTTCATCCGGAATGCTAAATGGCGTACTACCCGCACCCTCCACGTCATCAAGAACCCATTCTGAAATGTCTACGTCCTCGTTCCCGGTATTTATAAGCTCTATAAACTCACCTGTGCCGTCATCTCCCTTGGGATTGGGGAGAAATTCGTTGATATGAATATCTGGCGAATACACCAAGATAGGCACAGGAGAAGGCGTTGGAGTGGGGCTTGGCTCAACAACAACGGGTTTATTACTATTTTTTTCGTTGGGCGTGGGCGCGGAAAGCTCTTCGTAGCCACCTGCATCGGTTCTATTATAGGAATACCCTTCTTTGCTCGTCGTATATACAACGTCGTCTTGCACTACTGCGTCTGGTCGAATAAGGCGAACATGGTCGCCCGTGTCATTTAAAGCAACGTGCGGCGATACAGTGTAAAATGCCAAGTATTCATCATCGGCAATCATCGTACCCAGAGGTATTGTGAACGGATTACTACCCCCATTTTCAATGTCATCAAGTACCCAGCCAGATATATCCTGGCTCGTGCCAGAGGTATTATGAAGTTCTATAAATTCTCCTGTAGTTCCCCCTCCCGCGGGGTGCGGGAGAAATTCAGAAATATGAATATCGCTTGAATATATAATCTCCTGCGCCGACGCATCCTCTATAATTCCTGTCAGCAACAGTAAAAATAGAAGCAAGGTCTGCATATGAACTGTTACAATCTCCGAAGATAATCAACAGCTACATAGCCTCCAAACACGGCGACAATAGCTATGATCGCCTGCTGAAACGGAAACCCAGCAAACAACCAAATAATACCAATCCCCTGAAGTACACTGGCCGTTTTCCCTTTCCAGGCCGCGGATGGAAACGCAATTCCCTGTTTCTTTGCGCTCAGTGCTATTGAAAGCCCAATGTCTTTTGTAAGAAGAAATACTGCCATGGGCGGAATATACTCGTACTTCATAAGAAAAACGACAGAACCAATGAGCACGATACGGTCGATCGTCTTATCAAGTTGTGACCCCAGCACGCTCTCTTGATGAAAATACCGAGCAATTGGGCCGTCTATTGCATCTAACCCCCATGCAATAAGAAAAAAAATAATGGCATTCATTGGCCGTGCAGCTGCCAATTCTTCCATACAAAGAGCGAAAAAAACCAAGCGCGAAGCCGTAATGCTATTTGCCCATGTGATCATACCCGGCATTGGTCACTTCTCTTCCGCGGGGCGTTCGTGCTAAAAATCCACACTGGATTAAAAATGGCTCAATAACATCTTCAATGGTTTGATCCTCTTCTGCGCATACCATTGCGAGCGTTTGGAGCCCCACAGGACCGCCATTAAAGGTATTTATAATTGTCGATAACACCAGTCGGTCTGACGTATCGAGGCCCTTCGGATCAATATTGAGTAGCGCGAGTGTCTGCTGCACTATATCTGTCGTAATACGCGTATGTCTCCCAACCTGTGCTACGTCCCGAACTCTCTTGAGTAATCGATTACCTATTCGAGGTGTTCTTCTGCAACGCTGGGCAATTTCCTCAAGCGCATCGTCATCTATCTCGAGCCCCAAGAGTGCTGCGGAACGAGAAAGGATAGTCTTCATTTCTGCAGTGTCATAAAACTCAAGGCGATACGTCATTCCAAAACGATCGCGCAGTGGAGCCCCTAACATGCCTACGCGAGTAGTTGCACCAATGAGCGTAAACTGAGGCAGATCAATACGAAGTGTTTTTGCACCTGGCCCCTGCCCAACAACCAAATCAAGCACATAACTTTCCATAGCTGGATACAACACTTCTTCTATAGATTTATGTAACCTATGTATTTCGTCTATAAACAACACGTCCCCTTCTTGCAAATTGGTTAAAATAGCTGCTAAGTCCGCTACTTTTGTAAGAATAGGGCCAGAGGTGACCCGAATATTTGACGCTAGTTCTCGTGCAATAATATGTGCTAAACTTGTTTTTCCTAAGCCCGGTGGACCTGCAAGCAGTACATGTTCAAGACTTTCGCTCCTTTGATTCGCCGCTTCCAGGAAAACATTGAGGCTTTTTTTGATATGAGACTGCCCAGTAAAGTCCTTTAATAGCTTCGGCCTGAGCGTAGAATCAAGTGTTTCATCCTCTCCAGACGCCACCGGCGCAACCACACTTGTTTTCGCTTCCAATATAGCCATATACACACATACTTGCATATTTTCCTCATCCACGCTAGATTAAGGAGTTCTCTTTCAAATAACTGTAGACATTGCTTTTGTGGGGTTTGTGCCCAGATCGGGTTGTTGTGGCTTGCCCTGAACTTGTTGAAGGGTTTCGCGACGCTTCTCCTCGACACTTATTCTTCTCATGTCTACAGCTACTTGCACGAGATTGTGGTATCTTTCCTATAATACAGATGAAAACAATACTTCCAATAAGTATCGCGACGCTTTTCCTGTTTGCGCCAACATTTCATTACATTCAGGGATTAGCACCGAGTAAAAATGCGCCAGATGTTCCCTTCCACACTCCCGCGTACACAACAGGAAAATCACTGCCGAGGCATATTACGAGCTCTCTGACAGTTGGGCCAGAAGATGGGGTTATTTTAGTACATACCGTTGTAACTGTGGATACAGGCGCAACACTCTCCATTAAACCAGGAACAACAGTTGCGGTATCAGAATATGGGGGCTTGCAAGTGCTTGGCACCCTAAATGCCAGTGGCGCCGAAACTACCCCTATTGTATTTATCTCGAATGAATTAAACGAAAGTAATCGCAATTGGAATGGAATACTGTTTGAAAATACCGGCAAAGGAATTGTTAAACATACAATATTCCATCACGCTTCGCCCGCTCTCAGCTGCTCTTCGCCGGGAAATGTTACACTAGATAGCAACACCTCCTTGTTCGGAAACCTTGACTTGTGGGGTTCTTGTTAGGTATATAATACAACTATGATCATTTTAGGGCTGGACCCGGGGATTGCCCGGACGGGGTATGGAGTGGTAGACACTGCACAAAAACATCAATTTGTGCGATGTGGCTGCATCACAACTCCAAAAAGTGATTCGCTAGAAGTTCGTCTTGCAAGCGTAGCATCCGACCTCACCCAAATCATACGAGAAAGTAGACCAGACACCGCAGTGGTAGAACAAATATTTTTTGGTGCAAATGCAAAGACTGCAATAACTACTGCTCATGTACGAGGGGTTATTATGTATCTTTTGCAGATTCACAATATTCCCATACAAACGCTTACTCCATTGCAAATAAAATCCCGACTTACCGGATACGGAGCAGCTTCTAAGGAGCAAATGCAACAAGCCATTAAACAACAACTTCATTTAACTCATATCCCAAAGCCAGATGACGCAGCAGATGCGCTTGCTGCTGCTTTATCTGCCATACAAACACGCACGCTATGAAAACCTATCAATATATGATCGTATTTCTCGTAATAACTGGCTTTTTCGGACTCTCATTACCGGCAAAGGCGCAGGAAGACGAAAATCTTGCCGTTCACATACAAGATGCTACTACCGAGTCTTTTACAGACAAAACAAATGATTTTTCTGTGGGAGAAATACAGCTCCCAGACGGAGAGGCAGTTAGAGATATTGTTTGGAATTTTGGAGATGGAACAAGGGTTACGGGAGAACAAGTGACCCATGCGTATAAAACAGCTGGGACATATACTATTCGGCTTTCCCTTATAACAGATTCGGGTGAAGTAGCAGAAGATAGCGCACAAATTCGCATCTTTAGCCATGTGGCAGTGCTGGTTATCGATAATACGTTTCCAGAAGACCAAATAGAAGAGAGAGTACAGCAAGCTGCTCGAGAACAAGTGTTACTTACCGTCATACAATCAAAGACAAATGATCCTGAAGCAGTAATTGAGGAAAGTCTCACCAACAAACTCCTAGACAGCCGGGATGCTATGCGAAGTGCAAATATTATTATCATGCAAACATCAGGAAGTGTTGGAGTAAATGTCCTTTCGAAAATCGCGCAGCATTTGAAACAAGGCGTGCAAAATACCGGGGTAATAATCCTTTCAGACACTCCGTTTGGAGTATTGGCGCCTTCCGCGCAACTTGCGTTTAATCAACTCCGCCCAAGTTACGTCCTGCTTGCAAAACCCATTGTACTAGAAACATTGCTTGAGCCACTCACAGCCGAGCAAGCAAAAGAAAAAATCATTACATCAACGCAGGGGCATCGACTCCTAGGGGAATTTAGCGCAAGAACCATTAAGGACATTGGCCCCACTAACTTTATGTCGTTTGGAATAAATTACCTAATTAATAAAGGCGTTCCCATAAACAGCGTTTCTCTGATCCTTATGTTGCCCGTTATTGCCACTATCCTTTCTTTCTCTCGCCAAGTAATTGGCATGAAAGCATTTGGACTGGTTACCCCAGCCATGACCACGCTCAGCTTCTTGGTAATGGGTCTTCCGTATGGGCTAGTTGTGTTCTTAAGCATACTCATTGCTGGCACACTCACTCGCCTAGCTATGAGAAAGCTTCGCTTACTGTACTTGCCAAGAATGGCGCTCGTATTAACTGGGGTTAGCTTGGCGATTTTGCTCGTATTTGGACTGGGAATAGCTACCGACAACACCGCACTTGCTTCATTTTCTATATTCCCCATATTAATACTTACTCTACTGGCAGAAGAATTTATTGCACTGCAATTTAAATCAGGTGCAAAAAAAGCTCTCACCGTAACTGCATGGACACTCGCACTTGCAATTGGATGTTACTTTATTGTGAGCTGGCAAATCGTAAGAACACTTTTTGTGTCCTACCCAGAAATTGTATTATTGGCTATTCCAATTAACGTTCTCCTTGGACGATGGACAGGCCTACGGCTCACAGAATATATACGGTTTAGAAGATTGATTCGCCATATCTAGTTATTGCACCGACACCGTATGAAGCTTTCGATTATTAGGAACGAAAGGAAAAACCCTCATCCGTCCAAGGGCATGGCAGAGCTCATGCAGACTGGTCCAGATCAAGGGGTTGAGGTAGTTGTTGTAGATGGCTCGAATCAAGACGTCTCTGCTATTGCTGAACAATGTGGGGATGTAGCAATGTGGAGATCCGGTATTAAAAAAAATGATTTAAAAAAGAGAAAAGATCTTGCACATGCGCTTCGAGAAAAAGGTGTTTTTTTGATAGACGAAATCGCCCTTATAAATCCATCTATTGAGGACAAACAATATCAATACGATCTAATTAAGGGGCATACTGCCATTGCCACTATTCCAAGCTGGGCATTCATAAACAAAGAAGAACTTGAGCAAATTATTCAAGAAAAGAAACTATCATTCCCCCTTATCCAAAAACCACGAAACGGTGCAAGGGGGGAAAATATTTTTCTTATACAAAATCTCGATGAAATTACCCTTCCAAACAATGAATTCTCTTCCGTACTATTCCAACCGTTCATAAAAAATAGCGGGGACTTTAGAATTCTTTCTGTTGGGGGAATTGTTGTGGAAATGATGAAAAGAATAGGCCAAAATGGAAGCCACTTAAACAATGTGTCTCAAGGTGGCTCTACAGAGCTTGTAAAAGACATTAAACTTCGGGAATTACTCACTGTGCTTGCCCATGAAGTTGCCCTAGTCTCAAAGTTAGATATTTTTGGATTAGATATTCTGCAATCTGACGTTGATGGAAAACTATATTTCTTAGAAGTAAATAACCTCCCTCAGTGGCAAGGATTTCAGCAAACAACAGGTATAGAGGTTGCAAAAGAAATTATTACCTTTGTTAAGCGTGTTGGCTTATGAAAAGTTGGAAGGACATTTTGGGCATGAATTCGAGAATGATCGACTATATTATCAAGGCGAATCCTCGCGAATCTATTCGCATTGCAAATAATAAACTCGCAACAAAAAAAATACTTCAAAAAAACGGAATACCAACCCCCAGACTATTCGCAACTATCCGCAGAAAATCAGAGCTGACAAGCTTTAAATGGACAAGGCTCCCTCCATCATTTGTATTAAAACCTAATTCATCCTCAGGAGGCGGTGGAATTGCAGTCATTTTTGGAAGAAACAAAAAAGGCAATTGGGTAAAAGCAGATAAAAGCGAAATGTTTGCTCCAGAGCTTCGCGGACATATTTTAGATATTCTCGACGGGAACTTTTCAAAGGGAAACGTGCCAGACACTGCATTTTTCGAGCAACGGGTAAAAATACATGCTGACTTAAAACCCTACTCAATTAAAGGAATCCCAGACATTCGAGTCATTATATACAACCAAGTCCCGGTAATTGCCATGCTCCGACTTCCCACAAAGGAATCAGGAGGACGTGCAAACCTCCATATGGGGGGAATCGGCGTAGGGATAGACATAGCAACAGGAACGACCACAACCGCGATACAAAACAGGCAACCTATAGACAAAATTCCTCACAACCGCCTTCCTATTGCGGGAGTACAAATTCCTCATTGGGATGAAATTCTTCTCCTTGCTTGTAGAGCTTCCCTCGCATGCGGTCTTAATTATGTTGGAGTAGATATTGCCATAGATAGGGAAGACGGCCCTTTAATACTTGAAGTAAATGCGAGACCCGGACTGGATATTCAATTTGCCAACCTTGCACCGCTAAAGTCCAGATTAAAGCGAGTGGAAGGACTTAAACCAAAAAGTTTAGAAAAAAATATTCGACTAGCAAAAAACCTATTCGGAGGAGAAATAGAGCACGAAATAGAAGAAATTTCCGGCCATACTATTCTTGCTATAGAAGAACAGGTTATTGTTTTTGATAGAGAGGGAAAACAATTTCCTCTTCTGGCAAAAGTGGATACAGGAGCATATCGCACATCAATTGATGAAAATATTGCCCGAAAACTAGGGGTAGACAGGCCAATCATTATTCAAAAAGATGTACGCGGAGGTCTTGGAAAGCAGACTCGTCCCATTGTAGCGCTATCATTTCTGCTCCGGACACGGAAAATTGCTACGGAGGTTTCCCTCGTCGACAGGCAACACATGAAATACGACATGATTTTGGGCCGAAAAGATTTGCGTGGATTTTTCGTAAACCCAAACAAGCTCAGGTAATACAACTCACTTTAGCATTGACACAAACCATGTCTCAAGACATGCTATACTATCCATATGCCGACCAGACAATATCATAGGAACTACCACATTGGTAAACATATGATTCAAAGACTATTTTCCCGAGGAATTATACTAAAACTCATAACTCTCATGGGCATATTTTTGCTGTTTGCCGCAGGAACGGTACTCTGGTGGAGCAGAGACTTACCCGACCCAAGCAATATCCAAGGAGAAACGGTAAACGAATCCACAAAAATATATGATTCAACAGGAAAACACCTTCTATATGAAATAGGAGAGGCGAAACGCACGTACGTAAAACTGCAAGAAATGTCGCAGTACATGACAAAAGCAACACTTGCCGCAGAAGACGACCAATTTTACAACCATAGCGGTATTTCGCTGAGCGGCTTGCTGCGCGGGACTATTTTAAAGCCTCTTACGGGCCAACGTGCGCAAGGAGGGTCTACTATCACACAACAGCTTATCAAAAACTCTATTTTATCGCCTGAAAGAACTATTCAGCGTAAGGTAAAAGAGGCAGTACTCGCCATTGAACTAGAACAGCGGTTTTCGAAAGACGAAATTCTGGAAATGTACCTCAATTCCATTCCCTATGGGAGCAGATCATATGGCGTAGAAGCAGCAGCACAAACATTTTTTGGAAAATCTTCTCGGGACTTAAACCTAGCCCAAGCTGCAACATTGGCAGCTCTGGTGCAAGCACCAACGAGGTACTCCCCATACGGATCTCATACGGAAGATTTAAAAAATCGCCAAGAATACATTATCGATCGAATGGGAGATTTAGGAATGATTCCAAAAGAAGAAGTAGAACGAGCGAAGAAAGAGGAGTTACAATTTCAAGCAGCTTCAGACAACATTCAGGCTCCCCATTTTGTATTTTATATTAAAGAATTACTTGATCAGCAATACGGAGAAAGAGTTGTAGAACAAGGAGGACTCAAAATCATCACATCGCTCGATATGCGTCTGCAACTCCTTGCAGAAGAAACCTTAAAAGCATACAAAGCACGCCTAAAAACAGGCGGAGCAGAAAATGCTTCTCTTGTCTCTATTAACCCAAAAACAGGAGAAATCCTCGCGATGGTTGGGTCTATTGATTACTTCGATAAAGAAATTGATGGAAACGTAAACGTTGCGGTTCGGTTGCGCTCTCCGGGCTCATCTATTAAACCGTTCATTTACGCAGCAGCATTTCAAAAAGGATACCGGCCAGAAACAATACTCATAGATGCTCTTACAAATTTTGGGCAAGACTATATTCCAAAAAATTACGACTTAGCCGAACACGGCCCAGTCTCTATGCGAAATGCGCTTGGCAACTCCTATAACATTCCTGCGGTAAAAACGCTGTATCTTGCAGGCGTAAAAAACACCACTACTCTGGCACAAGCGATGGGCCTTGAAACACTGTCAGATCCAGATAGATACGGACTCTCTTTAGTGCTCGGAGGCGGCGAAGTTCGACTACTCGATATTACAAGCGCATATGGAGTATTTGCGAACGAAGGCACACGGCTCCCCGCGAAAGCAATTCTTAAGGTAGAACATGGCGAAGAAATACTATTCGACGACAAAAAAGACCCGGTTCAGGGCACTGAAGCCATCGACCCACAAACTACGCGAGTATTAACAAGCGTACTATCAGATGATAGCGCCAGGGCGCAGGTATTTGGCACAGGAAGCGCTCTCCAGCTTGGTATTCGCCCAGTAGCCGCTAAAACAGGAACCACACAAGACTACAGAGATGGCTGGACTATTGGATACACCCCATCGCTTGTAACAGGAGTATGGACAGGAAATAACGATAATTCACCCATGAACGGAAAATCGGCTGGTGCTCACACTGCGGCGCCTATTTGGAACGCTTTTATGAGAAAGGCGCTTGAGGGAACACCAATTGAACAATTCACAAAACCAGAATCAGTTGAACCCTCCCCCCAGGGCATTATTGATGGCAAATTACCAGAAGTAAAAGGAAAATGGGTTCCGGAAACACAAACGCTGTATACCCTGGATTGTCCCGTTGAGGCGGGTGAAGTGCGCACGTTTAAAGAACTGCACGATATTCTCTTTTACGTACGGAAATCAGATCCAAATGGTGCGCCCGTAGCGCAAGCTGAGGCAGACCCTCAATTTATTCACTGGGAAGGCGCTGTGAAGGCATGGATAGAGAAACACAACAGCGAGAAAAAAGATGATCCAAACGAACCTGTCTACACGTCATCCTTACCTATTCCTTCTTGTAACATAGGCAGCGAAGAAGATATTCCGAAAGTACGCATAGTATCACCTAATGAAACGGTTCTCAAAGACAGCCCAGTAAACATTCATGCTGAGGTAGAATCAAACAAAACTATTAAATCTGTTCGATTTCTTCTGGATGGGCAAGAAATTTCTAAACATAACGGGGGTGATTCATACGATGCATCATTCTCTTTCCCATCATCGTTTACAGGAAGAAAAACACTGGTGATACAAGCAATAACAGAAAATAACCTCATTGGGACGGCTCACCGAACATTCATCATCAACCCAGACAGCACGGTACCTGTAATCAAACTCCATACACCCACAAACGGCACAACACTCAAAGAGTCTGCCTTCCCTCTCACTATAAAAACAACTGCGACAGACTCAAGCGGCATAGACTTCGTAGATATTCTATATACGAAAGAAGACGTAGATGGAACACGTCGCGTTGCAAGAGTGAAAACTCCTGCAACAAGCCCTGCAAACCGCTATGACGGTATTTGGACTACATCACCTGGCCCGGGCGTCTATACCGTTTTCGCAGTTGCGTACGACAAGACAGGCAACACCAAAGAATCCGAGAAACGAACATTCGTTATAGAGTAACAAGCTAACGAAGCTAGTGAAGCTATAAGCTAATTATTATGGCTGCATGTATTCTTTCCAGCGATTATAGAGTTCTGCGGTCGCAATCAGGTCCCTTGCATTATACTGCGCTATTTCAAGCGCCCTTCCATCTGCAAATGCCTTTCCAACATCTTTCCCCGCAACAGAGCCCCCTTTAGGGCTTTCAATACCCATTGCCTGCGTCCATAGGTGCAAACTACCCGCTCGTTGCACAGACCCGTAGTATTTCAGCTGATCATATAAATCGATATGAAGCATTCCGCCCCAAGAGCGGTTGTTGTATCTATTGCTCATTAAATCCCTGGTTACATGAACTTTTTGCACGCCAGAGCGGGCTATGAGGTACGGGATATCAAATCCTCTCCCATTAAAGGTAATACACTCGTCATACTGGACAATGCCACCCCAAAATGCCTCAAGTATACTTTTTTCGCTTCGCGCTTTATACGTAATATTGTCTTCTGTAATTTCTTCGACATCTGTACCAGGAGATTGATACGAAATTACTCCTGTTTGTTTTTCTACATCATATGCACCAATAACGATTACCTCCCCCATTAACGGAGAAAATTGTAATTCTTGAGTGAGAACTGCGAGCTGCTCTTCATACTGCGGCGTTCCCTTTTCAAATGTAATCTTTGAAAGAATCTCTTTCTTAGTAATTTCATCAAAAAGCTCAAAATCCTTCCCAACTGTTTCAATGTCTATAATAACTCGTCTCATAGGTGTTATATCTCAAGCATAACGGAAATAGCCCCAAGAGAACACTGTAATTGTGAGAAAACATACTCTCTCACGTCTTTTTCTCGTATCCAAGTAGCCTCCGCAAGCGCCGTAGTTCCTACACGAATATCAACATGATACCCAGCGCCCTTCACCTTGCAATGAATTTTTTCTGAATGCAGTTCCTGCTGGAGAAATTGTTCTATCCCATGCTGAATATCAAAACTATCCGCTTGCAGATTTTGCCTGCTAGTGAAGAGCTTTGAAATAGCGGTGAGTGCCATACAAGTTATTTATGTATTTCCGTAAGCGGGCGAACATCCAACACAAAAACATCGCTTCGTTTTTTTACTTCCTCCGGAATTGCGGTGCAAGTGAGAATTGTTTGTGTGGCGGGTAAATGGGCTAGAAGATTTTTTTGTCGAACAGCGTCTAGCTCACTTAATACTTCATCAAAAAGCAGTAGTGGGTCGTATCCTGTAAGTTGCTTTATATAGCCATATGCAGCAACTTTAATTGCAATAACAAGTCCGCGCAGTTGCCCTCGAGACATTGCGTCTTCAGCTTTTTTTCCATTCACATAAACAATAAAATCATCTCTATGTGGCCCATACATTGTATAGCGATATCTTTTTTCATATTTCCAAGCTTCAAACAGCAACTCCTCAAAAGACTCAACATGAGGCGCGCCTGCAACAAACAATAGTGAAATATCCAGTTTTTCAGAAAACAGGTCTTCGTAAATTGCGGATACTCGTGTATCCAGGTACGACACAAACGCTTGTCGATGGGTCCAAACATCCTGCGCATGCGAAACAAGAAGTTGTGTCCACACCGAGATATCATCTAGCGTTTGTGCTGTTTTTAGTGCAGCATTCCTTTGCCTTAACACTCGATGATATTGA
>CAYIHP010000009.1:0-15096 GCA_964363175.1 uncultured Candidatus Saccharibacteria bacterium | reverse complement strand
GCGATTGCAGCCAAATCAGAACTTCTCGAGTTTTAAATGGAGCTACTTGCTTAACGTCATTTGTAACTCGGAATTTCATTCAGGCATGCAGAAACTGGCAAGCAGAATCATGGAGTGCATCTAAGTTGTCTGCAGCGAATTCACTCATCTGCACATTCGCCAATGACTTTACGGTCGTTGGCGTTTTTATTTTGGAATAATTCCAATAGTGCGAAATTCGTCTATATGGGAAGTGATCCAATTGAATAACAATTCCAAGCCACGCTCTGTTTCTATCTCTGGTTCCCAGCCTAGGATGCTCTTCGCCTTGCTAATGTCGCTGATATAACATGGCTGGTCGCCAGGTCGCCAAGGGGCAAATGTATAATCCACTGAATGCCCTAATTTTGTTGAAAGAAATTGTAATAACTCAAGTACGGATAAAGTATTCTTTGCACCACCACCAATATTGAAAATCTGGCCACTTACAGTATCTATTTGATTGAGCGCAGTTTCATAGGCATGAGCTAAATCGCTGATGTATAAAATATCTCGAGTTTGCTTACCATCACCGTACACCCGTAAAGGTTGTCCGCTACAAGCTGCGACCATAAACCAGGCAACCCAGCCTTGGTCTGTGATGCCATATTGTCGTGGACCATAAATACAGGATTGGCGCATAACGACCGTTCGGAGTCCATACATGCGCGCATAGTCGCGGATGTATTGGTCCGCGGTGCCTTTTGAACATCCGTAGGGTGAATGGAAATCGAGTAGCCTGGTTTCGGGGATGCCTTCCGGAAGATCGTTGTATATGTATCTATTATTTGCTAAAGAAACAGAAATATCTTCCATGCCCCCGTATACCTTATTTGTACTTGCATACAATAATGCGGGGTTTACATTTTGGCTACGAATAGCTTCAAGTATATTTAATGTTCCAGTTGCATTAATATCAAAATCTTCTCTTGGGTTTTCCCATGAAGTTGTAACAGCAACCTGTGAAGCAAAATGAAGAATTGCATCCGTAGAAGCAATCTCTTTAGAGAGGGTTTTTAGATCTGTTCGTATGTCGGCATGCACAAAAGATATATTTGAGTGTTTTTGCTGGAGATACTCCATGTTTTTAATTGAACCGCGACGAGAAAGATTGTCTAATACTGTCACATCGCTTCCACGACTAGCAAAATGATCAGCGAGGTTTGTCCCAATAAATCCGCATCCCCCTGTGATTAAAAGTCGTTTACCCATAGTGTCTGTACATCACAGTACATCATTGATAATATAATATCCATGATACGCAGCTTACTCCCCTCGACGGTTCTTGGAAGAATTATTTTTATCGCACTTATTAGTATCGGTATTTTTTTACGCGTTGCTGGCCTCACCTGGGGTATTCCAGATAGAGAAAATCAATCGTCCGTATATCATGATGAAGGGCATGTTCTTGGTTCTGTTTTAATGAGTTGGGGGGATTTTAAAAAAGAGTTTGGAGAATATGAAATTGTGAGACCAGTATTTTTTTGGCGTTTACTTGGCAGGCCACTCATTAGTATAGGTACAAGTATGGGAATAAACGATGAAAGTACAAGAGTGTTTGAGCTTTCCGTATTAAGAAGTATTACGTCATTCGTAGCTATTCTTGGTCTGATCGGCGTATATTATCTCGGTCGTAAGCTGGGAAAGGAATCTACTGGATTGTGGGCGTTAAGCTTTTTTGTTTTTATGCCTGGTCACTGGTACTACTCTCAAATTTTGAAGGGAGATGTGATGGTGGCAACTTTTTTTGTTCTCATTTTGTTGTTTGCAATTCGAATTGCAGAACGAGGCGATCGTTTCGCGTATGTCGGGGCTGGTATTTTATTTGGCGTCGGTGTGGCGATTAAAGCAACTACGATTATTGCCGCGCCAGTGTTACTACTTGCTCACATTCTCTTTGCGTGGAAAGAAAAGCGATGGCAGGTACTTGTGAGTAAAAATACTTGGATCATTTTATTGGCGACCGGTATTTCATTCCTTGCCTTATACCCTTATCCGTTCATCGACTTTGCGCGTCTCAAGGGTTTGCTAGCTCATCCAACTACACAAAGCTTTATACCAGTTCTTCTGGTCAGCCCGCAAACGTATATTGACGTATGGCGCGAATATAATTTGCCTCTTAAGCCATTCGGGGAAATGATTTACGGAAAATTTCTTCTGTGGACAGCAATTCCCTCGTTCCTTGTAATATTTACTGTTGCTTGCGTGGAGTTCGTCAGAAAACGGCGTACTGACTTGTTGTTAGTTGTTAGTATGTTCCTTATTTTTGCTCACAGCTTGACGTTTACCGCTGTCCTCGATGAACGGTATCTTTTGCCGAGCGCACCTTTTGTGGCAATATTTTTCGCACTTGTAATTACAGGAACAAATATTTTTCACTTGCGCTGGTTTTCTGTGGCTAGTGCGCTATTTGGTAGCGCGATATTGGCAGGAACCGTAGCTATCACATGGATTACCTTTCCATTGTTTGCGCTGGACAGTCCTCGCGAACAAGCGATTACGTGGGTTCGCGAGAACGCGCTACCTGGTTCTATTATTGCTCAACCCTCACAATTATCTCGATGGGCGCTACGATTCAACCGTGATATATATAAAGTTACTAATTTTGTATATGGGGAAGAAGGGGACCGTCATATCGCTCGGTTGACTGACGCTGATATTGTTGTTGTTCAGCAAGATCCTTGGAACTGGGACCATTCATTTCGATATGAGTTAGAAAACCTTGGTGATGAACTAGTGCCATTTTTAGAACAGTATACAAATGTGAAGGTATTTGGAAAGGTTCCGAAACTATTTGGTTTGCGCATACCGCAAAACCTAGGAACACCAGTACTGGCAGTGTATTCAGGTCGAACATTTTCTGTCTCTGAAAAAAGCTCGCAGTTGCGAGCCACAACGCTCCCGATTAAGGATGGGGTTATATTGCCGCTATTTAAGACACGCGCATGTTCCGAGCCGTTAAAAACATTCACGCCGATACGCCTACGACCTCATCTCACAGTTCCTGGTAAAATAGAAGGAAGTATATATATTGGTGTTGCATTGCATGAGAGTCCTACAGAACCATTAATTCCTATAAAGGCTATTAGTGAACCAAGTGTAGAATCGGTTGGTACTGGATATGCATTATATATACCAATGTCTATCCAGAAACTTTATGACAAGCAAGAGTTTACCATTGTATTGGATTATGCGGATTGCAACCACGTAGCATTTTATACGAATGTAGATGGTATGCTACGCCATGTAGGTCATACTCCACGTATACCAGCACAAATGAACGTGAATTTATTTATTATAAGCCCAGACATGAAAACCGCTATTGGCAACCTAGAAGTTCTATGATTTGGATAATTATTCCGGCGTACAATGAGGCTCAAAACCTACCCACTGTTATGCAAGGAATTGCGGCTGCATTACATGGCCTACCCTATAAGGCATTTATTGTGAATGATGGCAGTCATGATGAAACTCTTGCTGTTGCAAATCAATTGGCACAGAATTTTCCTATTGAAGTACTTGATCATAAGGTTAATCGTGGTGTGGCTCAGGTGTTTCGCACGGGGATAATAAGAGCGGCGTCGATTGCTGATGAGAACGATGCGATTATTATTATGGAGGGCGATGGCACGTCTGATCCACGCCTATTACCAAAAATGACACATATTATTGCGCAAGGGACAGACGTAGTAATTGCCTCACGATATGTGAAAGGTGGGCGTTACCAGGGATTTCCTTTTAAGCGTATGGTTTTGAGTAAGGCTGCAAATAGTATTTTCCAAATATTTTTTCCCGTTCAAAATGTACTCGATTATTCAATTTTTTATCGAGCGTATCGTGCAGAGTGCCTACAAAAAGCGCTAAAACACTACGGCACAGGTTTTATTAAGGTAGAGACTTTTTTTGCTAACATTGAAATTTTATTGCACCTTAAACCATTTATTACAAAGGTGGAGGAAGTACCACTAGTATATGATTATGGAAAGAAACGTGGTAAAAGTGGTATGAAGATAGGGAAAAATCTTCGATCTTATCTCTTATTTATCTTTCGTCATGCATTCCGATCACCATTCTAATTCAGCTTTTGTATGCTCGCTGTGTGAAAACAGCGAATATAAGATAGTTGTTACGGGAAAAACCAGTCGTCAACAAGCATCAGGACATGGTGAAATCTCCATGGAGGATTATGCGTGCACCAACAGAGAACACGGTAAATTTTTCCAAGTTGTTGAGTGTCAAAAATGCCACTTACGTACATTGCATCCACTTCCTCAGAGTAAATCTATCGAAGAGGCGTATACACGGGTTACAGATGATGAGTATTTAACTATCGAACCATCTCGTGAAATTGCATTTACCAAACTTCTCAATCGTTTGGATGTATGGTCGAAAGCAAAAGGTAAGCTACTCGATGTTGGTTGTTATACAGGTATCTTTCCTCTATTGGCTCAACGTGCTGGTTGGGATGCATACGGAGTTGAACCGAGCACCTGGGCATCTACTATTGCAGAGAAGAGGTTACCAGGGAAAATACGTTCGGGGTATTTAGCTCAAGCTGGCTGGCCAGAAGCATCGTTTGATGTTGTAACTTCATGGGATGTAATTGAGCACGTTACAGATCCTGGTCGAGAAATCGAATATATGGCGCGTGTGTTAAAACCGGGTGGCTGGCTTTTTTTGTCAACGATGGCATCGGATGCTTCTATTGTTAAACTTCTGGGAGCACGCTGGCCGTGGTATATGCCCATGCATCTTTTCTACTTTACTCCAGACACACTCAAGGCGTTTGTTAAAAAAGCAAAATTGATACCGCGATTTATAAAACCATACCCACATTACACGACTGTTCAATATGCCCTCTGGAAACTGGAACCCTATCTCGGATTCATTACACCCTTGATTGGCAAAATCCTTACAAAACTAGGAATGTCTCGGACGATTATTAAAATCGACATGGGAGATTTCTTTCTACTGGCTGCGCAGAAGCCTAAATAATGCATATTTCTATGTACAGCGGTGAACGAATACTACCAGAAAAGATTTTCAATGTTACGTATCAACAAAGTTTAAAGGCATACGAATATGCTGCCACATATGCAGCGGGTAAAACGGTGCTTGATGTGGCTTCTGGCGAAGGGTATGGAACGCACCTATTAGGGAAAACTGCAGCAAAAGCAGTAGGGCTTGATTTACATAGAGGTGCAGTAGAAGATGCACAAAAAAATTATGGAAATACAAACGTAGTATTTCACCAGGGGGATCTGCTGAACGCGCCAGCTGTGCTTAAAGGGGAGCAATTCGATGTAGTGTGTTGTTTTCAGACTATTGAACATGTAGAGGACCATGATGCATTTCTTGCGTCTTTAGCTGCAGTTGCTAGGCCAGGCGGAATAATTCTCGTGAGTACGCCAAACAAAAAAGTATTTCCAAGTTTTAACCCATACCATGTGCACGAACTGGATTATAATGAAATTCATAATTTGTTTGCGAGAAATTTTCAGGAATCAAAAATATACGGAGTATTTGGAGATGAGGCTGTGATGCGATATAGGGAAAGCAAGCAAAAAGTTTCTGATGCAATACTGCGCATAGATTTTTTGCAAGCTCGCAATTGGTTACCACGAAAGCTATTACTTGCCATATACGCATTCGTTTCCTATTTCTTGATAAAAAAAATAAGTTTTTTGAAACATGCAAAAGAAATAACGCATATAACCACAGACAATTTTGCAGTACGAGAAAACTATGCCAAAGACTCATTAGATTTTATTGCGGTGGCATGGAAAAAAGCGTAAAGAATTTTGTTTTTTGGTTTCTGCTTTCTTGTGCGATTTTTGTACCGCGACTTTTGATTGCGGATGACTTTTTTATTCAAGATGAACAGCCATGGATAGATAGATCGCAAATGTATGTGAACTCATTGTTTGCCGGCGAATTTTCTGAAGCAGTGCGGTTTCCACTTTCCAACCATCCGGCAATTACTTTGATGACGACCGTTGGGCCGGTCATGAATTTTTATGGCTGGTACCATTCTTTAGATGGTACTTATGAAGGCTGGTCGATGGACCACAAGCGTGATGCAGCTGTATGGGCGAGGTATATTTGGGGAATAGTGTGCAGTATTGCATTACTGTTTCTTTATTGTGCAGTTGCTCGTCTTCGAATATTTCATGATAACAAAATAGCAGCTGCGCTTGTTGTGGTTTTACTTGGACTGGAACCGTGGATTTGGGGAATTTCTCGTACCGTAAGCGTGGATGTGCTCATGGCTATTGGAGTGGTTGGTATGTTGGTATCTGCGGTTGTTGCGTTTGAGCAAAAAAGTATGAAATGGGTTGTGGTTTCAGGCTTTTGGTTTGCAGTTGCGTTTGTATCAAAATCACCAGCGCTTATTACTATGCCATTTGCAATTCTTCTCGTACGGAAACGAGCACTTGTTTGGGTAATGAGTGCGTATGTTGGCTGTATTCTTCTTTGGCCGCCGTTTCTGCTACATCCAATAGATCGGTTATTAGACGTTTTGGGTCGTGCAGAGCTCCATTCTACCGTACAAGAGGTCTACCTGTGGCCGGGATTTCATCCGCCACTATTTATTTTTGTAGTATCCACATTTGCAACTTTGGGTTGTCTTCTATACATGTACAATCGTATCTATAATATAGCAAAAAATGGCTGGAACTTTTTTGCGCTAGATATTGTTTTTTTGGCAGCTATTTGGCACGGGGCAGTATTGTTGTATCTACATGGCGACCATGCAAGGAAGAATTTACCCGTACTTGCGCTTCTTGCTTTTATTGGTGCAATTGGTTGGGTATGGGTGTTACAGAAAAAGCGTGTTTCAAATAGCATGATGATTATGAGCCTTTTGGTATTGCAGGGTATTTTTGTATGGCCATATTTTCCTCACGTTATTTCTTCATATAATGTTCTTTTTTCATCTGCTGAGGCAAAGCGTCTGTTAGTGGATGTAGGGAATGGCTCTGTTTTAATTGCGGATTATATAAATTCTCATGGTAGTAACGAAGTGTACGCCATACCAATGGATAGTCTTGTTGCTCCCTATATGGACAATATGAAGCGAGGTAATATTCGGGGGTTGCCACAAGGAGGGAGTTTAGAAAATCTTGAAGAGGTTGTCACAAAAATTATTCTTCCTGCAAGTCTGCGTGCACGAGTTTCGTTTGACAGCGATGCAAAAAAGCTGCTTGAGGATTTACAATATAGCAAACCAGAAGCTGTGCTTTCTGTACGTGACGTACCAATGTTTTATGTATACACTTACGACCATGAAGCGGGTATATAAAGAGCACGGTATTGCCTTTTTGGTGTTTGTGTTGCTTGCCGTTTTTATGACGCTGCCTGTCATATTTCACATGAATTCGAGTATCGCAGGAATTGGAGGAGACCCTTGGCAAACGATGTGGCGGTTTGAGTCAAAGGCTGCGTCTGGGGTTTCTGGTTTTTTCGCTGATGTTTTTGGATTAGGTGAACCTCGCCTTGCTAATTTGTCCGTATGGCCATGGTTGGCGATACATGTTTTATTTGGACAACCACTTGCCTATAATATTATTTGGATATTGCATTTCGTACTTGCCGGGTATGCGATGGCACTGTTTATAAAAATGCTGACAAACCAAGAAAGTATACTTCGACCTGCACCAATACTTGCGGGAGTTTTCTATATGTTTATGCCTTATCATGTTGCACATAGCTTGGGGCATTTTGGTGCTATGCAGCTGGAGTGGATACCGTTTATTGCAGCAGCAACTCTTGCATTCATAAAAAACCCGCGTATATATATTGCTGGAATTTTAGGAATATTGCTTACGATACAGGCATGGACAGAACATCATTATATTGTTTGGATTGCGCTTTTTGGAATGATTGCGGGATTTGTTTATAGAAAAGAGCTGAAAGTTTTGTTGTCATCCCGGCCCGTGAGCCGGGATCCAGACAAGTCCACGCTGACGTGGATTCCGGGTCAAGCCCGGAATGACACGGCTTTACTTGTGTTGTTTATCATTCTCATTCTCGGCATCATTTTCCCATTTATTCCAACAATAAGACTGGCATCTAGCGATACAAGTCCTCTTGAACTTGGGCTCACGCAGACCATTCGCTTTTCGGCAGATGTATTTTCTTTTATCACGCCGCCTGCACATAACCCTATTTGGGGTCGTTTATTTTATTCTTTGTTTGGACAATTTTTTACGGGCAATAATGCGGAAAGCGTGCAATATGTTGGAGTAAGTATTATTCTCGCACTTTTATTTTTCCATAAACATATACCAGTAAAACAAAAAAGATTATGGATACTTGTTATTCTATTTTTTGGGACTATGAGCCTTGGGCCAATACTTCATATTTTTGGCAAAGAAACGCGTATTCTGCTTCCATATGCGTTTATAGCAAGTCTCCCTGTGTTTTCTGCGATTCGAGTTATTGCCCGAGCTGGAGTCATGGTGAGTTTTGCAACTGCAGTATTGTTCGGGTGGGTAATAGCCACAAATTATATCCGTAAACCTGCAGCAATAAGTATAGGTATAGTTATTCTTTTGGAGTTTCTATTTTTTCCTTTCCCAACGCAGTCTGCAAAACTTTCACCCGTATATGACGCGTTATCTGGTATCGATGGCTCAAACATCATTGAAATTCCCGCTGCTACTAATTACACGGCCGCATCACGCTCGCTATACGCTAGCTTACTGCATAAAAAACAAGTTCTTGGAAGTATTGCATTAGAACGCGGGCAGGACGAGGAAGTTAATAAGTTGGTAAAATCTATTCCGGGTATTCGTCAGTTACTTTATTTAAGAACAACTGATTTAGCGCAAAAACGAAATGAATTCTTTGCACAGGATTTAGGAGAAACGCTTCCTGATGCAATGAAATACTTAGATACTCGCGCGATTATTATTCACACAGATTCTCTTTCAGTGCTGCAAAATTCAGCTGTCATGGAATTTTTAGAAAAAGATTCTCTATTTACAAAACAGTCTTACGAAGATGCCCTTCTCTATACTTTAAGCAACACTGAAAAACGATCTACTGACGGAGTATTTCTTATTCGAGGAGATGGATGGGAGAATATTGGGTACGATCCTAAAAGAAATAGCGTTTTTGGAGAAATTCCTGAGCAGGCATTTTTTACCATAGTAAATACACGCGATACTGAGACAGATATGACGTTATTATTTAAGATTCCCGAAAATTCCCCAAGTGGAATTGTAATTCGTGATAATGCGGGCAGCGTGCTTCAAACGCACGGATTAGGGGAAGATGTATTGTTTCGTGTGACGGCAGCGCCCGGCGAGACACAGCTTTCATTTTCCCATAGCGACACTGGCAAGGTGATTTTGCAAAACCCGGCGTTGAAAGTAACCGTACCCTTCGACACTGCTCAGGGTAAACCCCTCGATGCTACACTAGGCAAGTCTGCAGACTTATGAACATACTCATGATCAATTTTGAATATCCGCCTCTTGGAGGTGGAGGAGGGGTTGCCACTCACGATATAGCACAAGAACTGTCTCAGCGTCATACGGTACACGTATTAACTACGGCATTTACAGGTTTACCGCGAGAAGAAATTGTTGAAGGGGTTGTGGTTCATCGTGTACCTGTACTCGGACGTGTTTCATTGCCTACGGCGACATTTATTTCGCTTATTACATTTGCGCCCGCTGCGCTGTTTGCGGGCATACGAATTATGAAGAAGACGAAGTTTGATGTTGTATATGCGCAGTTTGTTATTCCTTCCGGACTTCCTGCTGCTTGGCTTTCTATGCTATTTCGGGTTCCTTTTGTTCTTACCTTTGTTGGAGGTGATATCTATGACCCCTCGAAGGGCATATCTCCACACCGGCATATGTTGCTGCGGGCAGTGATTCGATGGATTGCGTCCCGCGCACATGCTCGCACTGCAATTTCAACTGATACAAAAACTCGAACAATAGAACTGCACGGAGTTTTGCAGCCTATTACGGTTGTGCCAATTGGCTTAAAACCCCAACATATTCCGGAAGCATCTCGGGATGCATTTGGTTTTCTAGAAGAAGATATTATCTGTATATCTATCGGTAGGCTTGTTCCTCGGAAAGGGTATGATATTTTACTATCTGCGTGGAAAAGTGTGCCGAGGGCAAAGTTGATTATTATTGGCGACGGCCCGCTCAAAGCGCATTTACAAACTGTAGTAGAGAAGTATTATCTCGCAGAAAGAGTGCAACTAATGGGACAAGTAGACGAAACCGCAAAATTTCAACTTTTGTCACTTTCTGATGTTTACGTGTCTGCCGCTCAACACGAAGGGTTTGGCATTGTATTTCTAGAAGCGATGCGTGCCGGGCTTCCGATAGTTGCCACAAACGATGGCGGGCAAACAGACTTTCTCATCGATGGAGAACACGCACTTCTTACGGCTCCTCACGACGACAGCGCAATTGCCAAAGCAGTAAATACTTTAATAGATACTACCGAACTTCGTATGGTGATGGGTGAAAGAAACAAAAAAGAAGTAAAAAAATATTATTTAGAGCATACTGTGCAACGTATTGAGCAAATTCTTACAGATACGGTAAAGAACTATGAAAGTCATCATTGAGGCCAGAGCACTTTCTGCGGCAAACAGTGGCGTAAAAACGTACACGCAAGAATTACTGAAGAATCTTACCGCTTCTCATACAAATGCAGAGTTTGAAATATTGTATGGCTCAAATTCTCCTTTAGGAAGTTTCCCATCTGCTACAGAAACGGTCATTCCTCTGAAAACAGAAATACTGTTGCCTGTTTGGATGAGTTCCGTAGCTAACTATGTATCTAAAAAAAATCCAAGTCTTGTTCATTATACCAAAGCAGCAATTCCAAGAAAAAAGACAGTACCAACAGTTGTTACTATTCATGACATTATCCCTCTTTTACTGCCAGAAACCCAATCGCCACTTCGTCGTCTCTATTGGCGACATGCCTTGCAATACGCTGCTATCCATTCCGACCATATTATGACAAACTCAACGAGAAGTAAGCTCGATATTATAGATCATTTTGGAATAGAGAAAAATAAAGTTACCGTTACACCGTTTGCAGTAGATTTGAAACATTTCCGACCCATCGTAGACGGGTCGTCCCCCATAGCTTTAGCGACGGGGGAAAGCTTGCCTTACATATTATTTGTTGGTACGAAAGACCCAAGAAAAAATATAAGCTCTCTTGTTCGTGCATTTGCGCGTATTGCAGATCAAATTCCGCATCAACTGGTAATTGTTGGAAAGCCGGCTAAAAAGCGGGACGACTCACAGCAGATTGCACGTGAGCTGCACTTAGAACACAGAGTGCAATTTCGAGAAAATGTTTCGTATGCAGAGTTACCAGCGCTGTATAGCGGTGCAGATATTTTCGTATGGCCATCGTTGTATGAAGGCTGGGGATTTCCGCCACAAGAGGCTATGGCATGCGGAACTCCCGTTATTGTAAGCGACGGGGGGCCACTACCGGAAGTGGTTGGTGATGCAGGAGTGGTTGTGCCACTTAGTGGAGATACTTTTATTGAACGTCTAGCTCATGAAATGCTATCTCTTATGCAAGACGAGGAACGTAAGAAAATATTGATAGCGCGCGGTCTTGAGCAGGTCAAAAAAAATACCTGGAAACAGGTTGCGGATGAAACATGGAATGTATATAACAAAGTATCACTATGAAGACTATTGGCATTATTACAAACGCGGGGCCAGATTCCGGCGTTGGTTCGCGCGCACATCAACTATTTCGCCATATGGGTAAGCATGAGAATTCTCAGCTTTCGCTTGTTATGCTAGATGGGAAAAATAATTTGCTAGGGGAGGTTGGGTGGGGTGCGGAGATGAATAGCAATAAACCTAAGCAAATTATGCGTCTCCCGGGTTTTCTGAACTCAAAAAGCATTTCATGGGTTCGGCTTGCGAAACATATCAGCGAGTTTGATGTATACGATATTTCAAACCAAACACTTTCATTTATTGCAAAAAAACGACGGCCAAGCATTGTTACAGTGCATGACATTATTGAGCTTACAAATCCACAAGATAAAAAAGCATACTTGTTTAATAAATACCTATTAAGCGGTATTGTGCACGCGGATAACATTGTCGCCGTGTCGGAGTTTACAAAAAAAAGTATTCAAGAGTATTTTAGCATCACAGAGTCTCGAATTACCGTTATTCCAAATGGCGTTGACGACGGTTTTCACCAGATCCCAGATTTTGCATCTTCTGTTGCATATCAGCAGTTGAAACAAGAATATATTATTACAGACAGGAGCCCGATTATTTTGTGTGTAGGCTCAGAGCATCCGAGGAAAAACATGCAAACAGTTTTACAGACAGTTGCCCTTATAAAAAAACAATTTCCCAATGTTTTGCTAATGAAAGTTGGAGAGCCGGGGATACTCTCCGGCAGGCAGAAGACGCTTGAGCTTATTGATACGTTAGATTTGAAATCAAATGTATTATTGCTTGGAAATATTTCACGAGATCGTCTGAATGAGCTATATAACATAGTAGATGCGCTTTTGTACCCTTCTTATCTAGAAGGCTTTGGGTTACCTCCACTGCAGGCACTCGCAGCGGGATGCATCGTGGCTTGCTCAAACGCTACATCACTACCTGAAGTAGTGGGGGATGCTGCCATTACACTAGGTCCTGACGATGCAGAAGGATTTGCTCAAAATATCACAAGAAGTATGCAGGATGTTGATTTTAAATCTAACCTAGTGCGTCGCGGGCTAGAACAGGCAAAGAAATTTAGTTGGAAATCATCTGCGGAGAAAATGTTTGAGGTGTATCGCAGTATATAAAAACGTCAGGATTGAAATTGTTATTCCGATCAGCATTCCGCGAGGTCGGTATTTTAGGGTAATAGTTTGTTCTCCTGCTGGGACTTTTATAGTAAGGCGCGGGTTACCTTTTACAATACTGCCATAGGTTGTATGCCAGCCTGACGCATAATTTGTATTTAAACTTATTTTTGTATTTTGAGGCGAATTGTACGAGAACATGATTTTATTTGGTGACCAAAAGAGTAGCGTTGTTTGTGCATTTGGCAGTGATTGTATGTAAGATGCTTCGGAAGAAGTAGCAATTGCACTTTGCGGCCCTATTACAGAACAAAACGAAGAAGTTCCGTAGCCCTTAAGTGTTGCGGCGTATGAACGCGGGGTATCGGCGCCATTGTTTCGAACGTCAAATGTTTCAGTTGTATGGGTAATAGGTAGTGGTGAAAGTGGAATATCTTCAGATACTCGAGAAATTGGAAATCCTTCTTCCGCAATACTATACGCTAGGCTGAGTAAATCTATAGCTATAAAGCCCACTATAATAACTGGAACTATTGAGAGCCTCAGCGGGCAAAGTGAAATAATGCGTTTCATTCCAAAGCCTGCAAGAAGACCAGCGCAAACAAGAGTAAATAGTATGATGCGAGATATGTTGGATCTCGGAAGAAATTTCAGGTAGCCCAGTGTGGGTTCTAATAATGGCCCAAGAGAGGAAATAACGAGCGTTGCGAGCAAGCCAATAAGCAAAATTCGAACAACTCGAGAAGATTTTACATATGTTGCTCCTACAAGAATAAGCGTAAATACCCCGTATCCAATATATGCTCCGTATTCATGCCATCTACTTGCTTGGTTTTGAATAACAAAAACATTCTGTATATACCGTCCAAAGAAAATATCCCATAAATTTGCATACGTGTATGCAGATCCGACAAATGCTTTATCGGGAAATTCACGAACCCAAAACAATGATGGAATGAACTGAAAGCTGGTGAGGCCTGCCATCCACAGAAATGCATACAGAGAAACTTTTAGCGCATCAATCTTTTTTTGAGATAGCAATGAAAGAACAGCAAATGTAACTGCGGTATAACTTAATACATATATTCCACCTTGGAGTAGGGCAAAGGCGAGAAATATTCCGCACAGTAACGGTTTTGCTCTATGCCATGCCCATAGTGCCCAGGGCACCCACATAAATGCAAAGATTATCGTTGTGTGCCCTTCCGTAGCCTTAAGCATCAGCGAAGAGCTAAAGAGGAGAATTATTGTAGATACAAGTGCCGGAAATGGCTCCAGACCCAATCGCTTTGCTAAAAATAGCATACCAACACCCGTAATAATAAAACCAAGCGAGAGTGCAACTCCTGTGCCGTTTTCTACACCAAATATAGACTGTAAAAGAAAAGACGGGGTAAAGAGTGCAAATTCAGGATCCCCAAGCGCAGCTGTTCCTCCACATATGTATGGATTCCATAGGGGGAATTGATGATACTGATTGATCGTGGTTTTATAAATATGCGAAAGTGAGTGTCGATAATCCCAATCAAAAATACCCCAATCACCCGGTCTGTTTGTGTATGGAAGGGTCGTGAGCATAGAACTTGCAATGATAAATAACCCCGAAAGTATCCATTGTTTTTTTACTGAAATTGGCAGTACGTGCAGTATAAGAAAAAATATAGCTAGTACAGTTCCGACTAAAATACCTTTTTTTGTACTTGGTGAAACGGGATTTTTATATAGCAGAGAATATACAATCTTTTCATTGGGCGTAGTACTAAGCGCAAGTGAATGTGTTCCGTATGGTTGTAGAAAAAGAAACACGTGTTGTTTTTTGCTGAAGTGTACTTTATGAAAGTATATAGATACAGCCTTGTTCCCACTTTGTTTAAATTCACTGTGCTGCCAGGTTTTTTTTGCAAGAATGTTGCCATTTTTATCTTGAATAAATGCGCGAAGTGCAGGTGTTGCATGCTTATTTTTTGCGGTATATACAACCACGCCTGCAAGTGGCTTTTCGCTATAGGGAAGTTGTAAAACAAGAGGATTGTCGGAAGTTAGTATCCGAGAGCCTGCGGGCGCATCAAAACCTTGTATAACCTCTTGGTCATAGGTGCTATTTACCGTCCAAAATACCGCAGCTATGCCAAAAATGGCACAAAGTGCCAATAAAAGCTGTAAAATAGTATGCTTTGTGTACGTCACATTAAAAGTGTATCATAATGAATCTATGAATATCCTTTTTCTGTCTGCCCAGTATCCGCCTG
>CAYIHP010000008.1:0-15230 GCA_964363175.1 uncultured Candidatus Saccharibacteria bacterium | reverse complement strand
ACAATGTAGAAAAAAGTGTTTACGGATTCTGCTAGTGCTTTTTTAACATCTGTTATGCCATGCCCACCCGCTTTCCAATCTGCAAAGCGATACGGCCCCACGTTTATAGCCCCTGTAGAGTAAATGGTGGTACGTTCTGTAATAATTCCTTCCTGCAGAGCTCCTGCTGCCAGGAATGGCTTTATAGTTGACCCTGAGGGGTATGTGCCGTCGACGGCTCGGTTAAAAAGGGGCTTCAGTGGGTTTTCGAATGTGTCCGCAGCGCCTGAGCGTTTTCCTGGTTGAGAAAATGTGTTGGGGTCGAATGAGGGGTAGCTTACCATTGCCAATACTTCCCCTGTTTTAGGAGATAAGACAACTGCCGAGCCCTGCACGGGGTCCTCATGTTTTGCTTTCGCTTTTGCGTCTCTTTCGGAAAACAATCCGTATATGAATTGCTGCAGAGAAATATCCAGTGTAAGCGTAAGGTCTTGTCCTGGTGTTGGTGGTTTTCTCCCAAGATCTGTTTTTTCTTTTCCTGATGCAGTGACTTCCGTATAGGTAAATCCATGCTGCCCTCGAAGCGCAGTATCGTACTTTTTTTCAACTCCTTGTTTGCCGGTGATATCGGTTGCGATAAGTGCGCTATCTGATTCTATTTCAGTTGCGCTTACCGGACTGGTGTATCCGAGCACATGCGCAAGCGATTCTCCGTAGGGGTATTTGCGCACTAAGGAGGATACAAGCGTTGCACCTGGAATTTCCGAAGATGCTTGTTCAAGGCGCAATACCGTTTCATGGTCTATGGCTTTGGCAACGAGTACATCCTGCTGCGTTTTTCTTGCCCGCTCTAGTGCTTCTCGAAAGTCACTTGGAGAAATAAAGGGCATAATTTCAGTAAGATGCTCTAATAGAAACGTTTCGTTTTCTCGGGTGGGTAGTGTTTTTGGGCTAAATACGAGGTCGGTACTGGAAATATTTTCTGTAAGTAATACGTGATTTTTGTCGTAAATAAGCCCCCTTTGTGCAGAGAGAATGAGATTTTCTGTTCGATTGCTTTCTGCTTTTGTGCGAAACTCGTTCCCCAATACTATTTGGAGATATGCGCTTCGAAAGGTGATGATTGTCATGACGCATATCAGCAAGATATATAAAATGCCAAATCGGCGATTGACTTTTGGCGATGACTTTTTTATGGCGCTGTCGATAATATCTCCGTAGTCTTCGTTCATAGTCTTGCTGAATATTCGTGATAGATAAAGGAAAGAATAAATGTACCAAGTGATGTTGCTATAAGTTGCGCAGTGAGAATATACCAAGGAATTTGAAAAGCCGTGGAAATATGTAACATGCCCACTATGCTAAGGAGTGCAATATTTTGCAATGTAATAATAAGCAGTACTCCAAAAAAGAACTTCCACGAAAGCTCAACCTGAAACTTTTTCCAAAAAAAGAGAACGATGTATGGGACACCAAACATAAGGAGCGTACTTCCGTGCGGCAGTGATGAAAACAGTTCAAAGAAAATAATCGTACATGCAATAAGGGCTACGGGTGCAGGGTTAATGAGTAGTAGTATGAGTGGAACGCTGGTAACGATTTGGAATATCGAAAACAAATGATATTGCGAAGCTACGTGGGCGATATATGCAACAAACAGAAGACCAAACAGTAAAAGAGCTTTTTTCATGGAGCAACAAGTACTACTACTGCGTCGAGCGAGTCTATAAGATACGGCACATCTATTTCCGCTATTTGATATGCTGCATTCTCGGGTTTTATGAGAGACGCAATACTGCCGATAACCATACCGAACGGAATATTTGATTCTTTATTCGACGTAACAACTTGTTGACCCACTGCAATTTTTGCATCCCTGGGAATTGTATTCATTTCAAGTGAAGTTTGAAACTTACTTTGCAGTAACCCTCTCATAGAAGGAGATTCATCATCTTTGGCAACTGTTTCTACAGTTACTGAGGTACTACGAGAATACAGGGTTTCAACAACAGATGAGTGTGTAGATAGTTCTTTCGTAAACCCAATAAGGACGGACCCCATAATTACAACAGGGGCGCCTTCCGTAACTCCGTCTGATATTCCCTTATTAATAATATATTGCGAGGAAAGCGTATCTAGTGGGCGAGAAACAATAGCTGCAGGAATTTTCTTTAATGAATCAAATGCGGGCGTGCCGAGCTGCTCTTTTAATCTTCTATAGTCTGCAAGTTCTGCAGAAAGCCGTACGTTATCTTTTGTGAGTTTATAAATAGTGTCTATGTCTGCATCGGAATAACTAATTCTGCCTACCCCAAATACGCGAGCAGTGAAAGTAGTGAGAGCATCCCATGCATATCCGCGAGTATGTTTCATAAGAGGAGTTGCAAAAAACCCTAAGATAAGCACGAGCACTCCCAGGAATGCGATGGCAATAATAGAATGCTTTTTCATAGTAGAACCGTCATTCCGGCCCGTGAGCCGGAATCCACGTGGATCCCGGGTCGTAGCCCGGGATGATAAGCAGTGAAATAAATAGTGATTAATTTCATCTGCTAGTCATTTTAACTCAGACCCATGTACGCTTGGCAAGAGCACTTCTTGTACGGCTTCTATATCTTCTAGCACAATGCCTGTTCCTCGAACTACCGCCGTAAGAGGATCATCCGCTATATGACAATGAATTTGCGTTTCATCCGTAATGAGGTTTGCAAGACCTTTGAGGAGTGCGCCACCGCCTGCAAGATATAGGCCTTGTTCAATAATATCTGACAACAGTTCTGGTGGAGTCTCTTCGATACATTGCTTCACCGCTTCTACTATAGTACCGATTGATTTTTGCATTGCTTCCCTTGCTTGCGAGCCGCTCATAATGACTTCTTTGGGTAGCCCCGTTACTAAATCTCTTCCTCGCACCGGTGCTTCTGAGTTTTCAGAACTTTCGTGGGCAGAGCCGATACGAATTTTTATTTCTTCTGCAGTACGTTCACCTATTAACATATTAAAATTATTGCGTGCATACTGGACGATGTTTTCACTCAGCTCATCTCCTGCTATACGCAGTGTTCTATTTACCACAATGCCGCCCAAGGAAATAACAGAAATTTCAGATGTTCCGCCGCCAATATCGATAACGAGGCTGCCCGTTGCTTCGTGGATAGGCAGGCGAAGCCCAATGGCGGTTGCCATAGACTCTTCAATAAGAAACACTGCTCGCGCTCCTGCACGCAAACTGGCCTCTTCTACGGCGCGCCGTTCTACTTCTGTTACAGAAGAAGGGATTCCAATAACAACTCGCGGGCGTGGTAATACATGGAAGCCATCTTCATGCACTTTTTGAATGAAGTATGAAAGCATTTGTTCCGTAACTTCGAAATCAGAAATAACCCCATCGCGAAGTGGCCGAATTGCTACAATGTGTGCGGGAGTTTTCCCCACCATGCGCTGCGCCTCTTTTCCAATCGCCAAGACTTCCCCTGTTTTTTTGTTGATTGCTACAACGGAGGGTTCGTTGATAACAATTCCTTTCCCACGAACATATACCAACGTATTGGCTGTTCCGAGGTCGATCCCAATGTCTTGGGAGAACCTGCCAAGAAAGTTATTAATAAATCCCATAGCGCCTGCCTGCTACTCAATTTCTTGAATGAATGTTGCAAGTGAAAGCGTTTTAGCTTCTCCTGTTGTACGGGATGCTACCTCAACATTCCCCCCCGTTTTTTTAGAAATAACTATTCTATATGGAATTCCGAGCAAATCTGCATCTGCAAACTTTGCGCCTGTGCCGGTGTCTCTGTCGTCATAGAGCGTTTCTATGCCAGCTTTCTGTAATGCTTCGTATGCTGCATCTGCCGCTGCAACTGCTGCGCTATCATCCCTATTTAAACTTGCGAGATACACCGTAAAAGGTGCAACGCTTTGTGGCCAAACAATTCCCTTTTCGTCGTGGAATTTTTCTACGATAACACCCATAAGGCGGCTCGTTCCGATGCCATAGCAACCCATATACACCAATTGTTTTTCTCCAGATGCATCCGTATAGGTATAATCAAATGCTTTCGAAAACTTTGTGTTGAGGGGGAATATATTGCCCACTTCTGATGCGCTATGCTCCGTAAAGTCGCCTTCCGTGGGAGCAACTTCTTTGTTAAACGCTTCGCCCGTTTCGTTATTCACATAAATAACATCCTCACCTGATTCACATATTGTTTGAAATTCATGAGAAAAGCCCGTGGTAAAATCTCCACCAGATGCTTTGGTGACTTTTGTATCTTCACCTATCCCTAAGCGCGTAAATACGTTCATGTACGCTTGTTTTGCCGTTTCATAAAATGCGAGCAAATCTTCTTCGCTGGTATGGAAACTGTACATATCTTTCATCCGGAATTCTCTTCCTCGCATGAGCCCTGATTTTGCTCGTTCTTCGTTTCGAAACTTTGTTTGAATTTGATATACGGCAAACGGAAAATCTTTGTAGCTTTGACGATTTTTTTGTGCAAGGGGCGTGATGAGTTCTTCGTGAGTTGAGTTTAATATATATCGTCCGTCATTTCTTTTTCGAGACGCATCGTTGGCTCCTCTCGCTTCAAATAGCACGTCGATACCCGTGCGGCCTGTTGTTTCCCAAAGTTCAACCGGTGATAACGCAGGCATGAGAAGCTCTGAAGATATCTTGTTCATTTCTTCCCGCACTATATTTTCTATCTTGTTAAGTGTTCGAAGTCCAATTGGCAATATAGTGTATACGCCAGACATTACCTGGTCGATAAACCCGCCCTTTTGTAAGAGCGTTGCATTGATAGAATCGAACGCTTTTGCGTCTTTGTTTGTTTTCAGAAAGTAAGATGAGTATTTCATAGAATTTAAAAGTATCGGTGGATGTCTTTAAATGTTATTGCAATCATGAGCCCAATAAGGAGGACAAACCCCGCGGTGTGAACGTACGATTCAACGTATCCGGGAACTCGTCTGCCAAATATTTTTTCAATAATAACGAAGAGTATTCTGCCCCCGTCTAATGCCGGAAGTGGCAAAATATTAATAATTGCGAGGTTGATGCTAATCATTGCTGCAAATTCCAAGAAATACGAAAGTCCAAGTGATGCGGCCTCTTTTGTATAAATCGCAATACCAATTGGTCCGGTTAAGACTTGCCCAACGCTTTCTCTTTGAAATATTTTTTGGAGAAGGCCGGCAAATTGGTCCACAATTCCACTGATCATATACCCGGTTCTTTTTACTCCCTCAACAGGCGCCATATACCATGGAGATTTTAAGAGCCCTGTTTCTCCGAGAGCAATACCAAGTGCGCCCTGCCCCTCTGGCGGGTTTGTTCGAGGAATGACGGTAAGGTTGATGTGTTTTCCGGCACGCTCAATTTCTAGAGCAACTTCTGTGCCTGCAAAGCGTTTTGTGCTTGTTTGAATATCTAAAACGCCTGGCTGGGTTAATTCGCCGTATTTCACGACTCGGTCATATGCTTGCAATCCCGCGTCTGCTGCAGGAGAATTTGGAGATACTTCCAGTACGTACGTCATGATATTTGATAGAGACGCTTTGTTTTCTGGGGTTACAATAGTTGGTGCACCAATTCCACTTTCAATTCCGAGCAACACTACAGCGAGCACGAGGTTCATGATGACTCCAGCGGATAAAATAGCAATACGCCAAGATGCAGATTTGCTTGCGAAGCTACTTGCTGATGGATGTTCCTCGTCCATGTTTTCTCCTTCTATTTTTACAAAGCCCCCAAGTGGAAGCAAGTTAAAAGAATACAGTGTTCCTCTCCACATTTTTGAAAAAAGTTTAGGGGGGAACCCAAATCCGAATTCTTCAACAGTGCACCCTGCCTTTTTCGCAACAATGAAATGCCCCCACTCATGAACCAGCACAAGCGCCAGCAACATTCCCAGAAAAATAGCAATAGTAGCAACAACCATAGTTCTTTTAGGGTATCTCAAGTCGCCCTCTGGCGCCAGGGGGATTTTTTATAAAAAAGCCCGGCTTTATGAAGAGTCGGGCTGATGCTTAAGTCGAATAGTCGATGGCTGTTAGTCGGGGGCTATTGCCACGGTTGATACTTGATTAAACGTCAGAAAGAAGTAACAGCATCGAGCTCTTTCTGCCGCTTCCGTATTAGTTCTGATTTTGGAAGACATGCAAATGTGACGAGTATCGTTGATTGGCTTGCCGTAAAATAGGTAGATACCATCGTAAGGTCTTAGATAGTACCCTCGGTCGAATTGACACATTGTTGGTTCGCACGCATCTCGACCTCCTATCGGAAACCCTCTTGTCGTAATTGGCGGCGTAAAGATATGCCACATGCCAGGCATGGGTCCGGATTCGGGTAAAGTATTCTCCAGTAATTCTGTTCCTTGTTCTGAATCGGCGCGTTGGATCATCTATCTTCTCCTTTGGTGTTTAGGATACAAAGAGCGAAACAGTGTTTACCTATCTAATACCTACACCCACTAAAAATACTCGTCAAATTGTTGCTCCACAATTCAAACCCTTCGGGTTTGAATTGACTCTATTGAGCGGATTTATTCGTCATCGATCAGTAAGTGAGCAAAATCAGCAATAGAACGAGCGTAATCCGCTTCGTTCTCTACAAAATTTTTGTATTCGTTTTGACCCATAAAACTGAGCAACAGTTCTTGATGGCATATTTTTGGACTATTTTTTTCTGTGTATTCGCCATAAGATGACCACCTATAATTTGAAACAGTATCAGTTATGTGGGCTACGTATGGGTTTAAGTGAATATATCTACTAACGTGTAATAGTTGATCATCGCCATCTATAACTACGGCTTTAAAAGGGTGAATAAAAAGTGATCCAGAACGCTGCTGTTTTGTATTAAAGTATTTTGAGTAGCCTATGAGTAGTCGCTTCATATAGGCGGTAATGCCACCCTCAACATTTTCGCGAATAAGTAAGTGAAAGTGATTTTTCATGAGGCAATAACATAAAAGGTCAACCAGTCCATCTCCTTCTTCGGTGGGCTCTATTTTTCGACGAAGACGTTTTGCCGTTGAGTAGCTTTGAATATTTTCTTTTGCGAGGGAGTACGTAAGAAGTTCTATGAAACGTAATCGATCTGAATTATCAAGAAAAATACTCCGTTTCTCAACTCCACGATTGAAAATATGATAAATCTCGCCGGGGGCAAATTCATCAATCCTATATGCCATATGATGCAATTATACGCTTTATTTAGAGAATTCAAACCCGAAGGGTTTGAATTTGGTTAAAAAAATAGCTCGCATACAAATGTACACGAGCCACTGTCGAAAAAATCTTTCGACATAAGGATCAATTCTTCTTTTTATCTGAGCGAAGCGTAATGCTCCCGTTCAGATTCGGTCGGTTTACGAGGTCTGGATTTTTCCAGAATTGAGGGAAAGGATCCTTTCTTTACCTCGGCGGGATAAACGGCGTCCAAATCGCCGTCATCGTATACGTCCACGTAGACAATTTTTGGATCTTCAAGTGCGAGGGTTCTTATTCTGTGCCCTTCGGTTTCGAAATTCACAATCCATGCAGTGCCGTGTTCAAACCCTCCTGGCGCGACTGCACCTCCCCACCACAAGATCCCCGGTTTGTACTCATCGGGTTCGATCGTCCAATGTCGAACTTTTGCCGGAGTGTAGCCAACCATCTCGGCAAATTGGCTTGCCCGCTTCAAGTGGTGCAAGTTCGAAACCCCTTTTAATCCAATAAATATCGCAGCCAACATTGCCACGACTTGGATCGATTTTTTCGTGTCTTGTTGGTCCCAGTCATCTGTACGAAAAATCACCCAGAACATCAACCCAAGAAAGCCTCCGATGATGATGAACAATTCTGTCCCGTTGATCAACAATTCAAAATCTCGATTCGACATAGTAGCATCTCCTTTCATAGAGAATCTCCCTGCTATTGGGAGCCCTTGGTAAGGGAAAATTTTCAAAGTTCGATCAGAATCCACCAGTAGATGCAATGTAGCATACTACTACATAAATGTCAAATCGTTTTGATGTCTTGTTCTTTGGCTTTGATTCGCTCTTCAATGTCTACTTGAACTTTTGCAATAAGCTCGTCTAAGTGTTTTTTGCCCCCGTAAAAGTCATCTTCTGAGAGAGTTCCCTTTTCTTTTTCGTTTTTTAAGTGTCTGAGCGCTTCATCTCTTCCCTGGCGCATACGAATGCGAGATTCCTCTGCTTTTGCGTGGAGAACTTTAATCGTTTGATTTCGTACTTCTTCATTGAGTGGTGGGAATGAAAGACGAATATTTGAGCCGTCAACGGTTGGCATCACCCCAATATTTGCTTCCGTAATTGCTTTAGAAATAGCCGTAATTGCGTTTTTATCCCAAGGTGCAACTAAAATTGTTCGAGCGTCCGTGTTAGAAACCAGCGCGACGCCCTTGAGTGGGCTTCGCGAACCGTACAGTTCTACTTGAATAGAATCAACAAGACCCGGCTTTACTCTTCCGGAACGAAGCCCGGCGATTTCTTTTTCAAACCATTCAAGCGCTTCATCTTTTGCTGCGTTGAATATCTGTTCTGCTTGTGGGATGGGCATGGGTTAAGTATTTCTTAAAACTGCCAGTGATGCAAGGAGGATGTCTGCGGCAAGTTTCGTATTACCTCCGGGAAAGTTCGCAGTTTTGTAATAATCTCTCAGACGCAGCGACACTCTATAGAGCTCCGGACTCGCCCCACGTTCAATGGCTAATTGATGCACGAGACGAGATATTTCGACAAGCTCACTTTCTTGAAATGGTTCTGCAGGGCGAAGATCGGAAAGTTTCTGGAGTGCTTGTTTTGAAGAAAATTCGGGTATGTCTTGTAATAGCGTATTTGAAAAGATTATTTTACAACGTGAATAGATAGTTGCGAGTACACTGCGTTTACTTGGCGCGCATAACAAAAACCGTGTGTTGATACTCGGTTCCTCTAATGTTTTAAGAAGCGCATTTGCTGCTTGAGGTAGTAAATGTTCTGCAAATGGAATACATATCACACGTTTTGCAGACTTGTTGCTAAGTATAGTTCGAAGCGCAGAAATATCTTTTACACGGATGCGATTTTTTTCACCAAGAATACTCATGGTGTCTGGGTGTGCATTTGCGTCTGATTGTTTGCACGCATTGCACATGCCGCATGGAGATGCTTGTTTTTTTTCACATACGGCTGCGCGTTTTGCTGCGTTACAGATTTGTTCTCGCGTTTCTTTTGAGTGGGATAGCAATAATATTGGTTGCTCTGCACTGCTGCTTGCAACCCAGGCTTGTAAGTTTCTCAAAGTTATATCTTCTATCATGAACGACGCTTTGCGAGAAAGTAGAGCAGAGGTGGTGCTACAAAAAGTGACGAATACGTTCCGGTTATTGTTCCAATCGTTAGGGTCATAATAAACCAGAAAATTGATGAGCCTCCAAATACAAGAAGTGCGATTAAGGTGAGTAATATACAAAATGAGATATTGAGTGAGCGGCCAAGTGTTACTTTAATTGCCCTGTCTAGCGTTTCAAGTAAACTCTTCCCTCTATTTGCAATATGTTCCGATCTGAGGCGGTCGAAAATAACAATTGTATCGTTTACGGAATATCCAAATATTGCCAGCTGAGCTGTTACGAAGAGCGTGTCCATTGCAGTGCCATATAATTTTCCGAATACTACGAAGAATGCCGTAACAAGGAATAAGTCGTGAACTAATGCGTATATTGCCGCCACACCAAACTTCCAAGGCGATATGAACCCTCCCATACTTCTAAACGTATATGCCAAATAGATAATGAGGATAATAAGCACAACAACCACGGCATAGATGGATTTTTCTCGGAGCTCTTTGCCGATAGTGGGCCCAATAGATTCAAAGCTGCGTTCTTCCCCCTTCATCAGGGATTCTTTCTTTAAATAATCGATAATTGCCTTGTGTCCGGCATCATCTAAAACAGGAGTGCGAATAATAATGGAGTTATCCCGCGTGCCAAGCGCTGTTGCAGAAATATTAAGATTTTTTACAATGCCTTCTTGCACTTTTGGCGCATCTTGGGGATTTGCTTCTATTTCAATAAGAGAACCGCCCAAGAAATCAATTCCCCAAAGAGGCTTCACAAAAATAATTATGGCAATGCTTGCGATAATCGTAAGAAAAGAAATCCAAAGCCAAAGTGTAGGATTTTTCATCATAGGAGCCACTTTTTATGAGTCCATGGCATAAGGAACACGAGTGCTAGTATCCCCCTACTCACGGTAATTGCGCTGAACATCGAGATAATAGTACCCAGCACGAACGTAAGTGCAAAGCCTCGAACGATAGATGTTCCAAATCCGTACAGTACAAATCCTGTGAGTAAGCTGGATACGTTGGAAGCATTAATAGAACTCCATGCTGCGGTAAACCCTTCTTTAAACGCAAAGGGAATTGTTTTGCCACTTTTTATATTTTCTCGAAATCGTTCAAAAATTAAAATATTTGCATCTACTGCCATTCCAATAGACATAATAAATCCTGCAATACCCGCAAGGGTTAACGTGACGGGAACTAATTTCATAATAGCCAAAAATAAAATTGTATAGATAATAAGAGCTATAGAGGCGACAAGACCGGGCAACCTGTAATACGCTATCATCCACACAATAACGGCAAGCAATCCAACCTCTCCTGCAAACAAAGTTTTTTGAATGGCAGTTTTGCCGAGGCTAGGGTCAACAATGCTTTGGCCGATAAGTTCAATGGGGACAGGAAGTGCTCCGGAATTTAAGTTGCGTACCAATTGTTTAGCTTCATCTAAACTAAAGCCACCCGTAATAACTGCTTTTCCATTTGTTATTTCACTTTGTACGGTGGGCGCGCTAATTGGTATTCCATCCAAATAAATTGCAATACGCTTGCCGATATTTTCTTTTGTGGTTTTTGCAAATAAATCCGAACCTTCTTTATCAAATTCCAAGCTAATAGTTGGGGTGCCCGTTACTTGGTCAAATTCTACGGCTGCTCGTTTTAGGTTTTTACCAGATAACCCGGTTGGTTCAAATGAACCACCTACCAGTTGGTCAACGTTCTCTGCAGTTATCTCTTTTGGTTTTGCGCCTTCTTTTCTAAAATCAAGGAGTGGAGTTTGCCCAATTAATTTCTTTGCCTCCTCCGGGTCTTGCACACCGGCAAGTTCTACAATAACGCGGTACTCGTCTTTAACTTTATTTGTCTGGATAATTGGTTCAGAAACTCCAAATGAATTTACTCTGCGCTCTATTACGTCTCGCACCCCCGCTAATGCTTCTGATGGGTCTTGGGTGCTTGTTTTGTCGAGCAGTGCCCGGTACACCAGCCGAGTACCTCCCTGTAAATCCAGCCCGAGCTTCATATTCAAATCCCGATGAAAACTGCCAAGGGTTAGTGAAGGATGTTTCGGACTATCTACCCAAGCTGCAAGTCCAACCACAATAAGGAGCACAAACCCCCATATCAGTTGTCGCCTGGTACTTCGTTGCATATAGGCTTATTTGTACCGTGGATTAGAGGATTTTCGCAAGGTCGCCATTAATAATCACTGGTTGCATGGCTTCTATTTCTGACTTATAAAATTGAATGTCGGGAATTGGATTATACAGAAATATTTTTTGGTTGAGCACGTGCGCAAACCCTATTTCCATGAGAGTATTGCCGCCAATATAGTTTTTAATTCCATTTTTATCAAGATTTAATACGAGCACCGCATCCCCACCTTGCATGGCATTCCAAAATACCCGAATGGCATCACTAGTATTTTTCTGACGAATTTTTATCGTCTCTTTTTCTTCGTCTGTTTTTCCGATGAATGCTTTGTGAAGATCTGTTACATAAGCATCGTGCCCGAGCGCAATAAGCGCATCACGCACTTCAAGCATTTTCTCCGTAAATTGCATACTGCCAATAATCCCAATTTTCATAGTGTTATAGTTTCTTGTAGTTCTTGTTTTATTATAGTATCCCCCTTTGTATCAAACAAAAACTTTCCTGTAAACTTCTTTCCTTCCAAAAAAAGAGGGAACCAATATCTGTCATCTGCCCACATTGTATCAAATGGAATTTCGTTAATATGGAACCATTTCGGCTGCATTTCTTCTGTTTCTTGCGGATTCCCCATAAAGCTTGGTGCTGAAAATACATGAACTTCAAGTAAATCGTGACTATTTTCAAAAAGAAATTCTAACATACCAATTTTTGTAGCCTCAGCAACACTAACACCTGCCTCCTCCATAGTCTCCCGCCGCATTGCATCTTCTACTGTTTCGTTCGGCAATACTTTTCCTCCAAACCCGTTCCACCTACCCGCCCCAAATCCGCGTTTTTTCATCCCCAAGAGAATTTGGTCATCTTTTCGAATCAAGCAAAGGGTAAGAAGTTTTTTCATAGGATTTTTTGAAAGAAGTATTTTAGTAACTCTGTAAACTGTTGTTTTATTTCACTATTTTCAATGGCATTACTTATATTTCCTTCGTTGGGTCGAATATTGATCATTGAGGTGTATGTTATTTCTTTTGTATTACTAATAATTCCCCCACCCCACGTATCACTATGTTGTGAGCCGTTCTTTGCAAGCATTTCATACGAATCTCTATGCTGAGCAGCACCCGACGAACAAATCTTTTTCTTCAAATCAATTACTGCTTTTATGTATGCCTCATGTTCTTCTTGCGTTTGTTCAATTTCAGCCAAGGTAAGTGGTTCTGATTTTGTGATGATCATAGCTATTTTAAAGTACCATGCTAGTATGAAATCACCAGTTTAAGAGTTAATCCGCTCTTTTACGATCCAGTATTGGATAATGGTTAATGGGCTGCCGTAGGGAATCGTTTGGCTAAGTAGTGGCGAATGAACAGCCAAATTCGGTGAACGCGAATGCGTACTCGCCTGGTCTGATAAACCCTACATATTCCAGGTTAGGTGGATTGCGGAATTTTTTTCTGCGCCGATGTGCCTAACGGTGAATGAGGTCGGTTACCTCCACTATTTTCTCGGAACTTTTCTGAGAATTCTGGAAACCGCCGCTGGTGATGAAGTGGATTAGACACCCACGGAGCCAGCGGTTTTTCTTTTACTTTCCATGACACTTTTTGAATTTTTTGCCGCTACCGCATGGACACGGGTCGTTTCTGCCTACGTCTTTGTATGGATTTTTTAATGTCCCGCCTTGCCCGCCGAAGCTCGCCTCGCCATCAGGGCGAGCGAGCGTAGGCTGGGAGGCGAGTTCATGCACATGCCCCGTTTCATCATGACGGGCAATACCGTGTTGTTCTTCTTGTTTTACTGCCTCTGCGCGAAGTACCGTATCCAAGAGAGATGCTTTAATAGTTGCGAGTAATTCTGTAAATAATCGATGGCTTTCTTTTTGATATTCTACAAGCGGATCACGTTGCCCGTATCCGCGCAGGCCAATTCCTGTGCGCAAATAGTCCATGGTGTCTAAATGATCCATCCATAATGCATCTATAGAACGAAGCGCCGCATATTTTTCCAGCTGATTCATGCTATCTAACCCTATTTCTTCTTGTTTTTTTGCGAGGCGGTTTGCAATAACATTTCCGATTTCAGTAATTACGGCTGTTCGCGATGCATCTGCACCAGACGCCGTATGTTGTGCGATTGCATTGTCTATATTTGTTTGTACGTCTTGTGTTGAAACGTTTGTGACTGCATTCACGGATTCAGCGATTTCTTTTACGTTCCAAGCCTTCTCATCATTCCCTACCGTATGGTTTTGCGCAAGAATTTCTGCTTGTTCGTGCGCAAGTTCTAGAATACGTTCATGTAAAGCAACTGCATCTCTGTTTGGTTCTTTCCAAGTTCCATTTTCCAAAATAGCCTTACGAAGCGTGTAGATCGCATTTCGTTGTTTGTTTAACACGTTATCGTACGAAAGCACTTGCTTACGCATATCGAAGTAATAGCCTTCTACGCGTTCTTGGGCGCCTTCAAGCGCTTTGCTTACTAACCGGTTTTCAATGGGTTCATTTTCTGGAATTTTCATGCGTTCCATTAAGCTTTTTATTTTTGACCCTCCGAATACGCGCATCACATCATCTTCCATGCTCACGTAAAACTGCGTTTCTCCGGGATCTCCTTGGCGGCCAGAGCGTCCGCGAAGCTGATTGTCGATACGGCGCGCTTCGTGCCGCTCTGTACCAAGTACGCATAAGCCACCAAGTGCAGCTACGTTTTCACCCAACTTAATATCCGTTCCTCGCCCTGCCATATTGGTAGATATGGTAACTGCTCCCTTTTGTCCTGCACGCGCAATAATTTCTGCTTCTCTTGCATGTTGCTTCGCATTCAACACTTCATGAGGAACACCTTTTGCTTTGAGGAGCTGTGAAATATATTCCGATTTTTCAATAGCAATAGTTCCAACGAGTACCGGCTGCCCTTGTTCGTGTCGCAGTTTAATATTTTCTACCAGTTCATGAAACTTGGCTTGCTCGTTCATGTAGACCTTGTCTGGTCTGTCACGACGAACCATTTTTTGATTTGTGGGAATTACCACTACGTCGAGGTTGTATACTTTTTCAAATTCTTCTGCAGACGTGATCGCAGTTCCCGTCATTCCGCCAATGTGGTCATATAATCGAAAAAAGTTTTGGAATGTAATAGACGCAAGCGTTCTGCTTTCCTGTTGAACGGCAACATTTTCTTTTGCTTCAAGTGCTTGATGTAACCCTTCAGAATATCTGCGCCCATCCATGAGGCGGCCCGTAAATTCGTCCACTATAACCACTTTGCCATCTTGAACGATGTAGTCCTTGTCTTTGGCGTAGAGTGTGTTTGCTCGAAGCGCTTGTTCTAAGTGATGCACAAAGCGAATACCTTTTTCCGCATACATATTTTCAATACCAAGCTGTTTCTCTACAAACGTAACTCCTGCATCTGTTAAGGTTGCTGCTTTTCGTTTTTCATCGATGTTGTAATGTTCGTTTGCTGTAAGAAGCGGAACGAGTCGAGAAAATTGACCGTACAACGTTGTAGAGTCGGCATCGGGAGCGGATATAATAAGAGGAGTTCTGGCTTCGTCTATTAATATGCTATCTACCTCATCTACGAGTGCGTAATGAAGGCCACGTTGTGCCAAATGTTCCAAGCTTTGTGCCATATTGTCGCGCAAATAATCAAACCCAAATTCATTGTTTGTTCCGTACGTAATATCACACGCATACGCAGCTCGCTTTTCTTCTGGACTTTGACCAGCAAGAATAATACCAACGGTATGTCCGAAAAATTCATAC